>CAJCHR010000114.1 GCA_903970225.1 Actinobacteria bacterium 21-64-8
CAGACGCTCAGCGAGATCGGCGTCGAGCACAACTCGACGATCATCGCGATGTTTCCGACCGAGATCCTCGAGGCCGCGCGCCGGCTCGGCCAGCAGCACTGACCGGGCGCGGGCCCTACCCGATCAGCAATCGAGTTCGTAGAACTCGACGATCTTCGCCCAGGCCTCCTCGGCGCTCTCGACCCAGGTGAACAGCTCCGGATCGTTGGGGTTGATCACGCCCTCCTCGGCCATCGCCTCGAAGTTGATCACCCGGTCCCAGTATTCGCGGCCGAACAGCAGGATCGGGATCGCCTTCATCTTGCCGGTCTGGATCAGCGTGACGAGCTCCATCATCTCGTCGAGCGTGCCGAACCCGCCCGGGAACACCGCCACCGCGCGGGCGCGCAGCAGGAAGTGCATCTTGCGCAGCGCGAAATAATGGAACTGGAACGAGAGATCGGGGGTCACGTAGGGGTTGGGCGCCTGCTCGTGCGGCAGCACGATGTTGAGCCCGATCGTGTCCGCGCCTTCGTCGGCCGCGCCGCGATTCGCCGCCTCCATGATCGAGGGGCCGCCGCCGGTGCAGACCACGAACTGGCGCATGCCCTTCTCGACCAGCGCGCACTTGCTGGCGATCCGCGCGAGCCGCCTCGCCTCGTCGTAATACTTCGACTTGGCGACCAGCCGCTCGACCACCGCCTTGCGCTCGGGCGTGGTCGCGGTGGCGCGGACCGCCTCGACATGCTCGGGCGAGGGAATGCGCGCGGAGCCGTACATCACCAGCGTCGAGCCGATCCCGGCTTCCTCGAGCAGCATCTCGGGCTTGAGCAGCTCGAGCTGGAAGCGCACCGGGCGCAGCTCGTCGCGCAGCATGAAGGCGGTGTCGCGAAAGGCGAGCTGGTACGCGGGGCTTTGCGTCTGCGGGGTCTGGTGGGCCTGCGCGTCGGCGAACGAGGCCTCTTGTTCGGCCTTGTAGAATCGGCGCTGCGACAGTTTCTTCTGGCTCTTCTCGGTCATGCGCATCCCTTGACGCGCATTCGGGAGCGACGGCGCCGATCGGCCGCCACGCCCGGCTGGCCGAAAATTGGATGCCCCGCGAGGATTCGAACCTCGATTAACGGAGTCAGAGTCCGTTGTCTTACCATTAGACGACAGGGCAGGAGCCGCGGCCATCTAGACGCGGGTCCCGCGCGGGTCAAGGCGAGAAGCCGCCGATGCCTCGCGAGCGGATTTCCGGACCGCGCGTGCAACGGTGCGCGGGATCGGACGTTGACGCGCTGATTTTCGTTCGTTTTTCCAAGGTCCTTGTCGATGCGCCCGTTCGAGTGCCCCAACTGCCGCCGCCTTAATCACTTCGAGGTGCGCGTCTGCCCGGGCTGCAGCGCCACGCTCGGCTACGATCCCGCGATCGACGGGTTCCGCTTCCTCGCCGACGGCGCCACCGTCTGGCGCGACGGCAAAGGCGCGGTCGGTGCGGTCGCCGTGTGCCAGAACAACAACGCCTATCAGATCTGCAACTGGCTGGTGTCCGCGGCTGACTCCACGCCGTTCTGCCGCGCGTGCCGCCACAACCGCACGATCCCCGATCTGACCGAGCCTTCGGTGCCGATGCGCTGGGCCAAGGTCGAGGCAGCCAAGCGCCGATTGTTCCACGAGCTGATCCGGCTCGGCGCGCCGCTCGAGACCAAGGCGCAGGAGGTCCCGGGGCGGCAGGGGCTCGCGTTCGATTTCCTTTACGATCCCGCCGCCGAGACGCTGGGTCACGCGCAGATCCTGACAGGCCACGATAGCGGGGTGATCACGCTAAACCTGATCGAGGCCGACGATGCCGCGCGCGAGCGGGTGCGCATCCTTCTGGGCGAGCCGTACCGCACGCTGCTCGGCCATTTCCGGCACGAGGTGGGCCATCATTTCTGGTCGCGCCTGGTGGGGCCCGATCCGGACGCGCTGGCCGAATGCCGCGCCCTGTTCGGCGACGACACGCAGGATTACGATTCCGCGCTGAGAACGCATTACGCCAGCGGCTCGAGCAAGGTCTGGACCGACGATTTCGTCAGCTTCTATGCGACCTCGCACCCGTGGGAGGACTTCGCCGAGACGTTCGCGCATTACCTGCACATCGTCGACCTGCTGGCGACCGCGCGCGGCTTCGATCTCTCGATCGAACCGCTGCCCGACTCGACCGATACGAACGACGTCGCGATCGATTTCGATCCTTATCTTGCCCCGACCACACAGCTCGCGGCGAAGATGGCGCCGCTGTCGTTCGCGATGAATGCCATCAACCGCAGCATGGGGCAGAACGATCTTTATCCCTTCCACCTCTCCGAACGAGTGGTGGCCAAGCTCGATTTCGTGAACCGGCTGCTGGCCGGAGCGCGGGCGCAGCGGCCGAAGGCGTTGCAGCCGGCGGGGTGAACGGGGCCGACGACTGCGCCGGTCGCCCTTGCGAACCGGAGCCCTCCGTTGCAACAAGGCCTCCGACACAGCGGGACCCGACGATGACCAGCGCGAGCGAGATCAGCTTCAACCATATCGCGCACGAGCGCTTCCTCGCCGACATCGAGACGCTGGCGCTGGCACTCGAGGCCGATGCGTGGAAGCCCGATTACATCGTCGGAATCGGGCGCGGCGGGCTGGTGCCGGGGTGCTTCCTGTCGCACCGCACCGGGCTGCCGCTGCTCTCGGTCGACCATTCGTCGAAAGTCTACGACTTCGCCGAGGCACTGCTGACGCGGCTCGCGCAGCATTCGGCCAAGGGCGAGCGCTACTTGTTCGTCGACGATATCAACGATAGCGGCAAGACCATCGCGCACATGCGCGCAGCGATCCGCGAGCGCGGCGGCACGCCCGCGAACGTGCGTATCGCGGTGCTCGTCGACAACGCGGTCTCCGCGGAACGCGTCGACTATTCCGCGTGGCGGATCGACCGGACAATCGACAAGGACTGGTTTGTGTTCCCGTGGGAAGCGGTGGCGCCCAGCGCGGTGCTCGACGAGGCGGCGCGCGAAGACCCCGATCGGCTATCGCTCAGCAGCGAGGCCTGATGCGCATCTGCGTCTTCCTCGGGTCGAGCGGCGGTATTAAGCCGAGCTATGGCGAAGCCGCGTTCGGCTTCGGCGCGCTCTTGGCGAAGCGCGGGATCGGGCTGGTCTACGGCGGCGGCTCGATCGGGCTGATGGGCCTCGTCGCGGACGGTGCGCGCGCGGGCGGCGGCGAGGTGATCGGCGTGATCCCCGAGGCGCTGCGCGCGCGCGAACAGGACCATTCGGACCTGACCGAACTCCACGTCACGCGCACGATGCATGAGCGCAAGGCGCTGATGGCCGAGATGTCCGACGGCTTCGTCGCGCTGCCCGGCGGGATCGGCACGTTCGAGGAGCTGTTCGAGGTCTGGACCTGGTCGCAGCTCGGCTATCACGCCAAGCCTTGCGCGCTTCTCAACATCAACGGCTTCTACGACGCGATGCGCACGTTCATCGATCATGTCGTGGCAGAAGGCTTCCTCAGGCCCGCGCACCGCGACATGCTCCAGGTGCATGAGGACCCCGACGTGCTGCTGAGCGCGATGTTTCCGAACCATCCCGAAGCGCAGCTCCCGTGGATCGGCCGCGCGGACCTGTAGACACGAACCCAAGCGATTGGCGCGCACGATCAATCCTTGTTAGGCCGCACCGGGGCAGCGAATCACGAAAATTCTCGCCAGGGGGCGTCATTGTCGGAGCGGGCGCAGTACGCAGCATTCCTGAGCTATAGCCATCGCGACAAGCGCTGGGCCGACTGGCTGCACCGTGCGCTCGAGACATACCGGCCCCCCGCCCGACTCGGCGAAAAGGCAACGATGCGCGAGGCGCTTCGTCCGATCTTCCGCGACCGCGACGAACTGCCCGCCTCGCCCGACCTTTCCCGGCAGATCGATGATGCGTTGGGCGCGTCGCGCGCGCTGATCGTGCTGTGCTCACCTGCCGCCGCTCGCTCACAGTGGACCAACGCCGAGATCGCAAGGTTCAAGCGGCTTCACCCCGATCGCCCGATCCTTGCCGTCCTCGTCGATGGTGAGCCGTTTGCCAGCGACATGCCCGGGCGGGAACACGAAGAGGCGTTCCCCCCGGCACTGCGCTTTCAGGTGGCGCCGGACGGGTCGCTTACCGACGTGCGCGCCGAGCCGATTGCCGCGGATCTGCGCCCCGACGCCGACGGAAAGCGGATGGGCAAGCTGAAGGTCGTCGCCGGGCTGCTCGGCGTAGGGCTCGACCGCCTGGTCCAGCGCGAGACCGCGCGGCGCAACCGGCGCTTCGTGTACGTCGCCGCGGCCTCGCTTGCGGGCATGGCGCTGACCAGCGGCCTCGCGCTCTATGCCTTCCGCCAGCGCGCCGAAGCCGTGCACCAGCGCGAACAGGCGGACGACCTGATCGAGTTCATGCTGACCGACCTTCGCCGTAAGCTCGAACCGCTGGGACGGCTCGACGTGATGGACACGGTCGGCGAGAAAGCGCTGCGCTATTACGCGGGTCAGAACCTTGCCGATCTCGATGCCGACGCACTCGGGCGCCGCGCTCGGGCGCTGCAGATGGTCGGCGAGGTCGCGAACGATCGTGGCAATCTGGACGGCGCGTTGCCGCTGTTCGAGCAGGCCTCGGCGACCACCGCGGAACAGCTTCGGCGCGATCCCGACAATCCGCAGCGCATCTTCGATCACGCGCAGAGTGTCTACTGGGTCGGGTACGTTGCCTGGCAGCGCGGTGATCTGGCAACCGCGCGCACCTATTTCATGCAGTACCGCGACTTCGGCCGAAGGCTTTCGGCGGTGGCAAAGGACAAGCCCGCGTGGCAGGCCGAGGAGGGCTATGCCGACATCAATCTGGGCGTGGTCGATCGCGACAATGCCGATCCGGGCGCGGCGCTTGGCGAGTTCGAAGCGGCGCGCAAGGTCTTTGCGCGGCTGAGCGCGCAATATCCCGACCATCACGACCTGGGCTACTGGCTCGGCCAGACGCTCGGTCGCAAGGCAGACTCACGAAGCAGGCTCGGCGACTATCCGGGCGCGCTTGCCGAGCGGCGACAGGAGCTTGCGGTCTACCAGTCGATCCTGGCGCAGGATCCGGGCAACTCGCAAGCGATCTCGGGCATCGGCGTCGTCTGGCTGCGATCGGCGCAGATCCAGCTGAACGCCGGCAAACCGGCCGATGCCATCGCCTTCGCGGACCGAAGTCTCAAGGTGATGCAGTCCCTGGAGGTCCACGACCCGACCAACAGCATGTGGAAGGAAATGGCGATCAAGGCCGCCGATGCGCGCGTCGAGGGGCTGATGATGACCGGCGACTGGCAAGCCGCGCGTGTGGAGAACACGCGCGCGCTTGGCGAGGCGCGCCGGCTCGTCGCGACCGATCGCACCATCACCAATTGGCGCACGCAGTGCCTGATGCAGGCGCGCTGGATGCAGATTGCGATCGATCACAAGCTGAACGGGCCAGATGCCATTCGCGGCGAGATCACGAGTTTTACGCGTGATTTTCCAGAATCCGATACGATCAAGGAGACGGACGGGCGCTTTGCGCAAGTCGTGGTGCTGATGCTTTCCCAACTCGATCACCGGGCGCGCGGCGAGACCGCGCAGGCCGACGCTGACATAACACATGCGGTCCGTCTGGTGCCCACCTCCGCAAAAACCATCGACGCCCGTATGGCGGCAGTTGTTCGAATACTCTATAAGCTTGCTCCGATGGCAGTACTCCCTCATACTTCTGGGAGTGATGCAGGAAATTATACGCTCGGGCCGATACTTTCTGTGCGGAAAGGGAAATAGACATGGCAACTGTACCCTTGGATATGACCTTGGTTATCAACGTGACGGTGAGCGGCTCGGTCGACGCCAATAACGTCATGACGATTTCGGGGTTTTCCTTCACTCCGGCGGCGTGCGTTCCACCTGCTAAGCAGGGGGCGGTAATCGTGCAGCAGAACGGCGACATCGACTTGACGAAGATGACCGGAGGCACGGACTTCACCGAAGGCACCGATATTTATTTCGTGCTGAGCGGTGAAATCACCGGACCGACCGGCAAAGTATTTCCCATATTTTTCGAACCGCCGGCCAACCGGGCGGTGACTATGGCGATCATGGGCTCGGGTACGGGCGTGCCGGGATTCAACCCGATTCTACCCGGCACGGGCGACAACAGCGTTTTGCTGATCGATGACCTCGACCGCAGTCACAAGAGGTACAAATACACGCTGCACCTGCTCTCCTACGTAAATCCGGCAGCGCCCGCGAAAGGGGTCATCGATCCGGCGATCGTCAATCGCGGCGACGGCATCGACTGACGAGAGCCAATCCGTATCAGCGCCTTTCGCGCGTGACGACGAGCGTCAGCAGCGCATCGTAAGCCTCGCGGCTGTCGAGCGGCCTCGGGACCGGACCTGAGAGCAGCGCCACCGGACCGATCCGCGCATTCGCACGATCGACCACGATGTGGATCACCGGTAAGCCGGCCTTGGCCGCAAGCGCGACGACATGCGCGGTGCCGCCGGGGGCGTTTTCGGTATCCTCGCCATCCCAGATCGCGATGAGCACATCCGCGGCGGCAACGATCGCCTTGCCGACCGTGACATAACCGATATCGCTGCCGTCCCTCGGGGACGGCTGTGCCAGGACGGCGTCTGCCCGAGCGAGCTGCCGGTCGAACTCGGCGCGTTCCGCACCGATCGCGAAGTCTTCGCGGTAGAGCGCCGCAGCGAAGGGCAGCAGCGCACGGACCTTGTAGCCGAGCCGCCGC
>CAJCHR010000115.1 GCA_903970225.1 Actinobacteria bacterium 21-64-8
AACGGATGGCCGCGGCGGGTACGTACTGGGTGCCGAGCCTGATCTATCCCGAATGCCTGCTCAAGCTCGGCTGGGGCTACCCCGAGACACGCGCCGCTCTGGAAAACGTGCACCGGATGCTGCCGATCGCGCAGGCGGCCGGCGTGAAGATCCTGATCGGCGACGACTACAGTGGCGTGTTCCGCGATGTGATCGAGAACGATCCGCTCGACCATCAGGTGGGCAATTATGCGCGCGAGTTCGCGTATTATGCGGCGATCGAGGGGCTTTCGCCTGCGGACGTGCTGAGCTGGGGCACTGCCAATGCGGGCGAATTGTTGGCCGGACCGGGCGAGACGCTAGGGGTTGTCGCACCAGGGTCCGCGGCGGATCTGATCGTGGTGGATGGCGATCCACTGGCGGACCTCTCGTTGCTCGAACGGCCGGGTGAGGCGTTGAAGGCGGTGATGCGGGATGGGGTCTTCATAATTGATCGGCTGGCTGGACGCATACCTCAGGCCAGCCCAAAAGACGCTCTGGCCGCATAGGTCATTCGCCCAACTTTTCGTCACGCTGAACTCGTTTCAGCATCCATCGGGCCGCGGGCCCTGCGCCTCGATCTGCCGCATGGCAGCGGCTGCGCCATTGGGCGCGAGCCGAGCGTGAAAGAGATGGACCCTGAAACGAGTTCAGGGTGACGCTTCTGGTTGGCTCATCGGCTCAAACCGTCTCGATCACGTTCAGATAATCCAGATCGACCATCGCCGCGCTGACCCGCGAGACCACCGCGCAATTGAGCGGTTCGCCCTGCCGCTCGACCTCGTTGGTGAAGAAGATGAAGTGCCCGTAGAGCAGCAGGACCGTATATTGCCGCAGCGCCTCATCGAACGCGGGCGCGTCGACGCCATTGGCGCGCAGTTCGTCGAGGTAGATCTGGATCAGCGCGCCTTCCCAGCGCCGCCGGTCGGCGGAGTCGAGCGATCCCGAGATGTGATACGCTACTTCCAGCAGCCCCGGTGCGGTGCTGGCGAGCGCGTCGAAGAAGCCGGGCGATCCGTCGGCGTCCTCGTAGAGATTGCCGAGGTGGATATCGCCGTGGATCACACATTGTGGCAGCGAGTCCGCGTAAGCGGTCATCTTCGGCCAGGTGGCGATCACCCACTCCCGGTCCGAGAAGCGTACCGACGAGGCCGCGCCGCGCGGCGCGGCGACGAAGCGCGCCCAGACTTCGGGGCTGACGTAGTGCTCGTAGAACGGCTGCATGATGCCGAAGAACGAGTGGAGATGCCCCCATCTGCCGCCCGGCGCGAGTTCGGGCGAGGCCCAGCTTTGTGCGTGGAATTTCGCCAATACGCGCAGCCGGCGCGCGACCTGATCGAAGCCCTGCGGTTTCAGCACGGTGCAGAACGTCACGCCGCGCAGCGTGAGGTCCTCGATCAGCACGATGCCCTGCTTCCCCTCGTCGTCGTAATCGGCGAAATAGCAGGTCGGCGTGGGCAGTGGCATGACGGGGAACACGTCGCGGTAGGCCGCAGCTTCGCGTTCGAACATCTGGTCCATGCCGACCGCGCGGCTGTGCGGCTCGAACCCGCCCTTGAGGATCATCCGTTCGGGAATGCCCGCGTCCCGCGCCGCGTCATCGAGTGTCAGGCGCAGCTTGTACTTCGTCGTTGTCCCGCGCACCGCGCCGATGATCTCGACCGCTTCCACCGTCGCGCCCGGCGCGCGGGTGCGCAGGGCGGCGGTCAGCCACGCGGGGGTGATCTCGGCCTCGGTCAGCGGCAGCGGAAAATGGCTGCCGTTGGTCGAACGGACCAGCTGCGCTTCGTCGCTACTGGGCATTCCACCCTCCATCGACCGAGATCGCCTGCCCGTTGATGAAACCCGCGCCCTCGCTGCACAGGAACACCACGGTGCGCGCGACTTCGGAGACGAGGCCCATGCGACCGGCCGGGCTGATCGCGAGCAGGCCCTTGAGCAACTCGGGATCGAGCTTCTGGTTCATCGGCGTCGCGATCGTGCCGGGACACACCGCGTTCACGCGCACGCCCTGGCGGACGTACTCGATCGCCGCGGTCCTGGTCAGGCCGACGACGCCATGCTTGGCGGCGACATAAGCCGAGAACGCCGGAGCGCCCAGGATCCCGGCGACCGAGGCGCAGTTGACGATCGCCCCGCCGCCGGACTTCAGTATCGCCGGGATCTGGTGGCGCAGGCACAGCCACGTGCCGGTCAGATCGACCGCGATCACCCTGTTCCAGTTGTCGAGCGTGCCCTCGGCGGTGAGCTTGCCATGCTCGCCCTCTATGCCCGCCGCGTTGAAGGCCGCGTGGAGGCCGCCGAAGCGCTCGACGGTTTCGGCGACCGCCGCGGCCACCGAAGCATCGTCGGTCACGTCGCAGGCAAAGAACGCGGCGCTGTGCCCCGCCGCCCGCAGCTCCGCCTCGGCAGCAGCGCCGGCGGCTTCGTCACGATCGGCGATCGCCACCGCATAGCCGGCCTCGGCGAACGCCAGCGCGGTGCCTTTCCCGATCCCCGACCCCGCGCCGGTGACGAACGCGACCTTGCCCTGGCTCACGCCGCCACCTCACGGTCGTACGCGGCGAGTGCGTCGGTCACGACCTTGTGCTGGTGGCGCAGCGCCAGTTCGTGATCGTGGAAGTGGAACTGCCTGATCTGCCCGGTGTCGAGCGCGCGCTGGATGCGTTCCAAGGTCGAGAAATCCTCCATCACGATGTCGCGGTATTCGACCATCGAGTTTTCCTGGCCGAACCGCTCGGCCGCGTTCGTCGCGGGGCGCACGAAGACGCGCTGCTGGTAGAGGCTCTTGTTCGGACCGAGCGGCCAGACCTGGTGCGCGGTGTACATCCCCGCCGAGAGCGTGAACTGAAGGCTCGGGAAGAAGCAGATCAGGTCGACCGTCCAGTGCGGCGAGCGCGTGGCATTGATGCCCACCGGAAGCTCGTATCCCTTGTCGTCCACCGCCACGTTCTGCGCGGCGGCGGCGTGGAAATAGGCGAGCTTCTGCACCGGCTTGGGCTCGGCCATCACCGAGTAGTGCGAGTTGGTGCGATGCGGCCCCCGGATCTCCACGTCGAGCAGGCGGCCCATCGGATTGCCCGAGGCCATCATCGTCGGCGCCGCAGACGTCGGGTGGAGCATCGGTATGTGGTAGACCTCGCTTGGCGAGTCCGTGATCAGCTTCCAGTTGGCATCGATCTCGGCCTCGATCTGGTAGCTCTGCGTGCACGCGCCCCAGGGATAGCCTGCGTTGTCGCGGCCCTGATCGCCGAGGTATTCCGCCAGTGTCTGCGCGGGCTCGTCCACCGGAGAGACAAAGATGAACCCCTCCCAGATGCCCATCGGCACCGGCTTCAGGCCGAGCTGCGACTTGTCGAGATCGAAGAACCCCTCCTCGTCGCGGACACGCGCGAGCTTGCCCTTGAGGTCGTAGGCCCAGCCGTGAAAGCGGCAGACGAACAGGCCCTGACAGTGCCCTTCCTTGCGGTTTTCCGCCAGGTTGCCGCGGTGCGTGCAGACGTTGTGAAACGCGTTGATCTGCCCGTCGCGGTCACGGACGATCAGCACTTCGAGGCGAAACGTGGGGAGGTAGTACGTGAAGAAATCGCCGGGCCGTGCGAGCTGATCGACGCGGCCGATCATGTACCAGCTGCGTTTGAAGATCGCCGCGATCTCCTTCTCGTAGACCGCCGGATCGTGGTAGATCGCGGTGTCGCACGGGCCGGTGCCGAGTTCGGGATATTTCGCGGTAAGCCCGATCGGCGGTACTGGGGGACGGCTTAGTTCGTTCACGGAACGCTCCTTCAGACCTGGACGGCGTTGTCGGGGATCTGGCGGACGTAGCGAAAGCGCTCGACCGGAAAGCCGTCGGTGACGCGTGGGTCATTGTACCACTCGACCGCGGGCGCGACTTCGGCGAGCGCGAGCATCAGCTTGAGCAGCCGCTCACCCTCAGGCGGCAGCGTGCCGAGATCCCACTCGCGCAGCCACGCCAGCGCGGCCTCGCCGAGCGGCAGCATCGTCTCGTAGAACCGGCGGATATCGGCGATCGCGGTCGCCTGGCGCTGGTGCATCCGCGCGTTCGCGTCCGGCAGCACCCAGTGCGCGATAAACGGCTCCGCGCTCTCGAAGCCGGGAGGCAACGGCGCGCTCATCCCATGCTCCGGATCGGATCGCGGCCGTCCCAGCCCTCTGACGCCGAGCGGATCGCGCCGAACACCTGCTCGGCGACCGGGTTGGCGGTGATCAGTTCGGTAAGGAAGCCCAGCGTCGCGGTGGTGTCGATGTAGCAGGTGCGCGCGCCCATCATCAGGCCCTCGAACGCGAGTTCCGACCCGTCGGCGGTGTAGGCTGAGCGCTCGGCCTTGTAGTCGGTGCAGTAAAGGCCCGCATGGTGCAGGGTCGTCCGTCCTTTCGCGCTGAAGTCGCTCCACAGGCCGGTGCCGTCGCCTGTGGGTTCGACCAGTTCGATCTGCGTGTCGCCGAACTGGCCGATCGAGGCACGGCATGGCTCGACCTGCTGCGCGGTACCGCGATAGCGCGGGTCGTCGAACTGGATCGCGCCGAACACGAAGAATGGCCCCGCGCCGGTCGACCGCACCCAGTGGTCGATCGCCTTCTCGAGATCGGGCACGACCCAGCACAACTGCATGTACTGACGGTTGCGGTGCGAAGGGGGGATGATCGTCACGAACTCTCCGGGAATGCGAGGCTTCGACGCTCGTCTAGGCGCCGCCCCACTCCTGCGTCAGGGCGCGCGGACGCGAGGTTAGAACGACGCTGATGCTTGTCCCAAGCTTGATCAGGCGCCGCGCAGGCGAAACGTCAGCGGCAGCCGGGTCAGAGTCTGCGTCGCCAACGTCGGCAGGTAGGTCAGCTCCTCGCGCGGGATCGCGAGGCGGATCTGGGTCAGGTGCCGCACGATCTCCTGCGCCGCGATCTTGATCTCCGATCGGGCGAGCGCGATGCCGATGCAGCGGTGGATGCCTGCCCCGAACGTCAGGTTCGCGCCGAGGTTGGACCGGCTCATGTCGAACGCTTCGGGTGCCGCGAACACCGCGTCGTCATGGTTGGCCGAGGCGTACATGATGCACACTTGCGCCATCGCCGGGATCACCGTCCCGCCCACCTCGACGTCGCGCATCGCGGTGCGGAACAGGCCGTGGACCGGCGGGTGCAGCCGGACGAGTTCGTCGACGAAGCGGTTCATCACCCGCTCGTCGTCGATCTGCGGATAGAGTTCCTCGACCAGCCCCTCGCGAGTCGCGAGCACGAACAGCAGGTTAGCGATCGCGGCCGCGGTGGTGTCGTTTCCCGCGATCAGGAACGCGCGCACCGTCGCGATCGCCTCTTCATAGGACAGCACCTGCCCTTCCTCGCCGTCGATCTTGGCGTGGATCAGGTCGGAGATCATGTCCTCGCGCGGGGCCGCGCGGCGGGCGTCGATCTGCTTGATGATCGCGTTCTGCAGGTCGCAGATCACGTGCGCGTTGGCGATCATCTCCTCACGGGTCTGCATCCGGCCGATCTGTGCGATCACCGCGGTGGTCCAGCGCGCGAGCCGCTCGGTGCCGACCTCGGCAAAATCGAGCCCGAGTTGCTCGCAGATGATCTGCGCGGTCAAGGGCGCGCCGATATCGGCCATGCCGTCGCCATGGCCTCGCTCGCCCAGCGGCGTGATCAGGTCGATCACGATTGCACGCATGCGCTCGGTGAAGCCCTTCACGCGGTGCGCGGTGAACGCCTTCTCGGTCAGCCGCCGCAGCCGCGTGTGGCGCGGCGGATCGACCGCGAGATCGCGGATGAAGCCGCCGCCGTGCGCATCGAGGATCGCCGCGAATTCCTCGACGTGGCCGTTGGCGAAGCGGTCCTGATAACCATGTTCGAGCGAGAAGTTGACGTCGTCGCGCAGCACCTGGACCGCGTCTGCGTGTCGGGTCACGAGGTACACGTCGAGGCCCGGATCGTAGTACACCGGGTCCTGCGCCCGCATCGCGCGGTAGAACGGGAACGGATCGTTGCGGATGACCGGATCGAGCCTCGTCTCGCTTCCGGTGAGGGTGAAGGCGCCGGACACTGTCATGGCTCAGGCGGCTCCTGCATAAGGTTTTGGCGCATAAGGTTTGAGCTTCCACTCGCCGGTGTCGAACGCGCCGATCCCGACCGGTGCGGCGCCGTGTTCCGAGGCGACCTCGGCCCAGCGCGCCGCGACCATTTCGGGCGTGAGCGCCGGGTCGCTGATCCCGGCGGTGCGCGCGATGAAAGTGCGCTGCACCGCGCCGCCCAGCGCATCGAGGCATTCGCCGCTCACCGGGCAGTCTTCATGCGCGAGCCAGGCGACGACCGGCGAGGCCAGTTCGGGCGGCAGGTTCGCCTTCGCGTGCTGGAGCAGCGGGGAATCGTCCTCGAGCATCGAGGCGACGAGCCGGCTGAACGCGCCCGGGCTGATCGCATTGACCCGGATGCCCAGCGGCACGCCCTCGGCAGCGAGCGCGCGGGTGAGCGACCACAAGCCGCCCTTGCTCGCGGCATAGGCGCTCTGCAGCGCGAACCCGGTCATCGCGCCCGAGGTGGTGTTCACGATCCGGCCATACCCTTGCGCCGCCATGTGCGGCCAGGCCGCGCGGCACAGCCACACCGCGCCCATCAGGTTGACGTCGATATGCCGCTGGAAATCGCGCGGCGTCATCACGTCGATCGGCGCGGCGATCGAGACGGCGGCATTGTTGACCACCACATCGATCCGCCCGAACGCATCGAGCGCCGCCTCGACGATCGCGGCGGCGCC
>CAJCHR010000116.1 GCA_903970225.1 Actinobacteria bacterium 21-64-8
GAGGGCCTCTCTAGTTACCGCTTGGCGCTCGAAAAGAGCAAGGCAACAATCCGAGCATAGCGCCGAAATGGCACCGACGAGCGAATGCTGAACGTCGGGTTCTGACAAAAGCTACCGCTGCGCATGTAGCTCGCGAATGACAGGAATGTCCCAAGCTGCGTCATCGTCCGCGCAGATCAGCAGCAACCGGCCTGGCCGCAGGCGAGATGAACCAATGGCCGAAGCTGGGAAAAGAAAAGAGGCCGCCAGCGGCCGGGATTGTGAAGGATATCGGGCGCCGGCAGGCGTACGATATCCTCCAAAGCAGGAAGCCGCGGCTGCACGCTATGCGCTATGGGGAAAGTGGTTTTGCGCGTCCTTGGGGACGGCACTGGGCAATCCCACGCCGGGGTTAGCAGGCCGGCAAAGGCGACCATGAGCGGCGCTGTTGCTCGTAAAATAGCGACACTCGGCGGTCGTCGAGATGTTCGCCATAGTCGCGGGCGCCATCGGATCGAGCGGCGCCATTCCCCAAAGTGCGACGACTATGGAGCATAGAGAGATCAGGCCGTGCCGGGTCACGGGGCGCACCTCCCGGTCGACGTTGGGGGCGGTGGTGGCGCACGGGGCTGACGCCAGCGTTCAAAGATCTCGACAACGACCATGCGACCACCGCAGCAAGGGCATGGCGCGCGTGTCTCGAGTGGTTCGGCTGGTACATCAACGACGGCCAGCGGCGCGACAGCGAGCAGTTGGCGCGCTCGCTCGAGACGGATCTTTCGGGTCCCGCTGGCGAGCAGGCCGTAGTGTCGGATACGGTGAAAGCCCTTCGGCAGCACATGAAGCAGGAACCGGCGGATGAATTCGTCGGCGCTGAGCGTCATCGCCTGCTGCCGCTCGGGCCCGTCGCGGCGATAATTCTTGTAGCGGAAGGTAACGCCGTCGCTATCGAACCGGATGAGGCGGCTGCTTGAGATGGCAACCCGGTGCGTATAGCGCGACAGATAGGCCAGCACGGCCTCAGGGCCTGCAAAGGGCGGTTTGGCATACACCACCCATCGTTTCTTCCGAACCGGTGACAGGTGACGCAAGAAGGCGCGACGCTCGCCGAGACTGGCCAGGCCGCCATAGAAGGCGAGCCGGCCGGCATCGTAGAGCGCGAGCAAGCGGGTCAGAAACAAGCGTCGGAAGAGTGCGCCGAGCACGCGCACCGGCAGCAGGAAGGCCGGGCGTGCCGAGACCCAGCGTTCGCCGTCGAGCGAGATGCCGCCGCCCGGCACGACCATGTGGATGTGCGGATGATGAGTGAGCGCCGACCCCCAGCTATGCAGCACGGCTGTCATGCCGATACGGGCGCCGAGGTGTTTGGGGTCGGCCGCAATCGTCATCATCGTATCCGACGCCGCCCGGAACAGCAGGTCGTAAATCACCGCCTTGTTATGAAGGGCGATATCGGCGACTGCGGCCGGCAGCGTGAACACCACGTGGAAATATCCGACCGGCAACAGATCGGCTTCGCGCGCGGCAAGCCAGGTGCGCGCGGCCGCACCCTGGCATCGCGGACAATGTCGGTTGCGACAGCTGTTATAGGCGACACGCCAATGGCCGCAGCCCTCGCACGCTTCGATATGACCGCCCAGAGCTGCGGTTCGACAATGCTCGACCGCCGACATCACCTTGAGCTGGTGGAGGCTCAGATGCCCGCGATGGGTCGCTCGATATGCGGGCCCGGCTGCATGGAAGATGTCGGCGACCTCGATGGAGGCGCGCAACGCCCTTCAGCCGTCGGGCGTCCTGCCCTCCATCAGCGTCATCATCCGGTCGAGTGGGCCGGTTACCGCATGGATCGTCCGGGTGGCGACCTTGGTGTAAAGCGCGGTCGTCTCGAGCTTGCTGTGCCCGAGCAGCACCTGGATCACGCGAATATCGACGTCCTGCTCGAGCAGATGCGTGGCGAAACTATGCCGCAGCGTGTGCGGGCTGACGCGCTTGCGGATCCCTGCCGCTTCGGCTGCCTCGCAGACTGCCCGGTGGAGTTGCCGTGTCGAGATCGGGTCGGTGTAGCTGCGCCCTGGGAACAGCCAGCCATGAGGCAACAGGACGCTGCGCCGCTTGCCCTCGCGCCACCACAGCCGAAGCAACTCGAGCAGTTGCGGCGATAGCATGGCGTTGCGGTCCTTGCGCCCTTTGCCTTCCTCGATCCGGATCAGCATCCGCTTGCTGTCGATGTCGTCGGCTTTGAGGTGCGCGACCTCCGACACGCGCAGCCCGGCGCCATAGGCTACGCCCAATGCCGTCCGGTACTTGATACCCGGTGCCGCACCGAGCAGCGCCGCCACCTCATCGACGCTCAGCACGTCGGGGAGCTTCCTGGGACGATGGGCCAGCACCAGCCGCCGCGACAAATCAGGCCGCTCGAGCGTCACGTCAAACAGGAAGCGCAACGCTGACACCGAACCGTTGATCGTGGACTCTCCGACACCGTGCTCTCGCTGATGAAGCTGGAAGCGGCGCACGTCCTCAGCGGTTGCGGTGTCGGGCGAGCGTTCGAGGAACGCCGCGAACGCGCGAACGTGGCGGACATAGTCATGCTGCGTGCGCGACCTCATCATGCGCATCGCCATGTCGTCGAGCATTCGCTGCCGCAGCGGGCTCACGGAACGTTCGGTGGATAAAGTAACCATAGGGAGCTCCTTTCGTTGAAGGAACTCCACCGTCCGCCACCGCCACCGCGGAACCAAACCTCACCGCAACTGCGCTACCTCACCGCAAACACCACTGCCGCGCAGCGGCTTCGTGCTGTGGGTCTTCGCGACATGGTTGTCCGGATCGCGACCAAAGCAGGGACGGGCGAGCATTGGGCAAAGGCCAACAGGGCATCCTCGCGGGAGCATTCTCGGTTGACCTAACGGGGTATCAAGAATGCCGATGCCGTGCGACACACGTGGCGGCTTCGCGTGTCGCGCGGTCGACCAAGGAACAGGCGGATGGCGATCGCGACGAGTACCAATGAGCGGGGCGTCCGTTCCTGGCCAAGAGTTACGGCCGCGGCGGCGCTACTTCTCGTTGGTCTGACCAATCTCGGTCTCGGGCTGTGGCTGCTGACGCTGGGCGGCAGCGCCTATTACGTCCTGGTCGGCCTCGCGATGGTTATCACTGCCGTCCTGCTTTGGCGTCGCGATGAGCGGGCGCTATGGGTCTACGCGCTCGTTGTCGCGGCGACGCTGGTCTGGGCGCTGGTCGAAGTA
>CAJCHR010000117.1 GCA_903970225.1 Actinobacteria bacterium 21-64-8
CCCGCGTCGATCAGCAGAAAAGGCGCGCCGCTCATGCAGTGCCGTCTGCCAGACGCAGCGAGACGTCGCCCGTGGCAATGGCCTGGCGTCCCGATGCCGTGTCGAGCAGCAACTGCCCGCTTTCATCGACGCCCGCCGCCACGCCGCGCGTGATCTCCACACCTTGTTCGAGCAGCACCACTTCGCGGCCCGCGTAGGCGTGACAGGCATTCCAGCGCGGCTGGAAAGGCTCGAAGCCGTCGGCGCCGAAGCGTTTGAGGGCAGGCTCGAGCGCGTTCAGTTCGGCCGCGAGCGTATCGGTCAGATTGGCGTTGGGCAGCGCCCGCGAGAGCGCGGTAGGCATCGTGCCGCGCGCCTGCGGCGGCACGTCGGCGTTCAATGCACCGACCTTGGCCGCCAGTTCGTCCGCCCCCTTTACATTGGTACCGATACCGATCACCACGGCACTTGCGTACTCGGTACTCCATGCCGTTTCGATCAGGATGCCGGCCAGCTTGTCGCCTTCCAGCAGCACGTCGTTCGGCCACTTCAGCGCAATCTGCCCCGGTCCTGCGACCGGCAGCGAGCGCAGCCCGTCGACCAGCGCCACGCCCACCGCGAGACTCAGCCCGGCGAGTCCTTCGAGTGGCCGCGGCAATACGCAGGCCACCGAGAACAGCAGCGCGTTGCCCGGTTCCGCATACCACGTGCGGCCGCGCCGGCCGCGTCCGGCGGTTTGCAGATAGGCGACCCGCACGATCGGCCGCGGCAGCGCGTTTGAGCGGCGCGGCAGCGCCTTGACGCGCGCCATCAGGTCGGCATTGGTGGAGCCGGTTTCCTCGACGATTTCGATTGGCCAGTCGTGCGCGTGCGGACCGAACAGCGCAATGGCGCGCTCGCGGTCGATGCGCCAGTCGCCGCTCGGGCCGGCAGGGGGGGAGGACTTGGAAGCGTTCATGTCGCATATTGTAGCGATTGGGAGCAACGAAGACCCACTCGCAGCGCACAAGCACGGTTCCTGCGCGCCGCGTTCGTTACAATGGCCCCTGATCCGATAACCAGAATCCAGCGATCCTTGAACTACGACACTCCGCCCGGCCTTGAAGTCGCGGCAGGCAGCCAAGGCAAGATCGTCCGGCTCTCCGGCCAGTGGACGGCGCTTGCACTCGCGCGCGACCGCGCCACCGGCAAGGTCGTGCCCCGTCTGCGTTCGCTCATCGGCGTCGACGGGATGCACTGGGACCTGTCGCGCATCGAGCGTATGGACCACGTTGGCGGCCAGGCGCTCTGGCGCGTGTGGGGCCACAAGCTGCCGTCCCAGCTGACTGAACTGAACGACACCCAGCGCGACATTTTCGAGCGCATCGCCTTGCTCGATACCCTGCGCGATACGCCCGAACTGGTGGTGCGGAACGACCCGTTCACCCGCCTCGGCCTCGCGCTGTTCTCCTTCTTCGAGCATTTGTACGGCGGCATCGCGATGTTCGGGCGCGTGGTGCTCGATCTGCTCGCGATCGTGCGCAATCCGAAGATCACGCCGTGGACCGAGATCTCCGCGAACGTCTACAACGCGGGCACCAAGGCGCTGCCCATCACCGCGCTGGTAGCGTTCCTGATCGGCATCGTGCTGAGCTATCTGTCCGCGCAGCAACTGCGGCTATTCGGCGCGAACCAGTACATCGTCAACATCCTCGGGCTGTCGGTGATACGCGAACTCGGACCGGTGCTCTCGGCGATTCTGGTGGCCGGCCGCTCGGGCTCGGCGATCACCGCGCAGATCGGCGTGATGCGCGTCACCGAGGAACTCGATGCCATGCGGGTAATGGGCATTCCGCATGGCCTGCGGTTGATCCTGCCGCGTGTGCTCGCACTCGGCGTGGCGATGCCGCTGCTTGTGATGTGGACCAACATCGTCGCGCTGACCGGCGGCGCGCTCGCGGCGAAAGTGGTGCTGGGCATCGACATGGGCTATTTCGCGCGGGCCCTGCCGAGCGTGGTGCCGGTCGCGAACCTGTGGATCGGCCTTGGCAAGGGCGTGGCGTTCGGCATGCTGATCGCCATCGTCGGCTGTCATTTCGGGTTCCGTATCAAGGCGAATTCGCAAAGCCTCGGTGAGGGCACGACCACCTCGGTGGTGAGCTCGATCACCATCGTGATTCTCGCCGACGCGGTGTTCGCCATCCTGTTCCAGAACGTGGGGCTCGGATGAGCGCGCCACTCACTCAATCCGTGCGCGGCCAGCCGCTGCCCTCGATCGCCGAGCCGGTCATCGAGGTGCGCGACCTGACCAAGCGCTACGGCCGCAACATCGTGCACCAGCATCTGAACTTCGAGGTGCGGCGCGGCGAGATCGTCTCGATCGTCGGCGGCTCGGGCTCCGGCAAGACCACGCTGGTGCGGCAGATCCTCGGGCTCGAACGGCCGTCGTCGGGCACCATCAAGCTGTTCGGCGAGGACATCTCGACCATCTCGCCGGACACCGCGCTGCTGATGCGCAGCCGCTCCGGCATGCTGTTTCAGCGCGGCGCGCTGTTCTCGTCGCTGTCGGTGTTCGACAACATCGCGCAGCCGCTGCGCGAGCTCGGCAAGATCCCCGAAGACCTGCTGCGCGACATCGTCATGCTGAAGCTCGAGATGGTCGGCCTGCCGTGCAAGCATGCGTCGAAGATGCCGTCGGCGCTCTCGGGCGGGATGATCAAGCGGGTCGGCATCGCCCGTGCCATCGCACTCGAACCGGAGCTGCTGTTTCTCGACGAGCCGACGGCCGGGCTCGATCCGCAAGCGTCGGACGAGTTCGTCGAACTGGTCAGCACGCTGCATCGCGCGCTCGGCCTGACCGTCGTGATGGTGACGCACGATCTCGACACGATGGTCGCGCTGTCCACCCGCGTCGCCGTGCTGGCCGACCGCAAGGTGCTGGTCGCGGCCCCGGTCGAGGAAGCCGCGGGCGTCGATCATCCGTTTATCCGCGAATACTTCCTCGGCCTGCGCGGCCGCCGCGCGCTTCAGGCATTGCCGCCGGAGCGTCGCGCCAAGCTGCCGCCCGCGGCGCTCGAACCCGCGTCGTC
>CAJCHR010000118.1 GCA_903970225.1 Actinobacteria bacterium 21-64-8
CGCCGCCCTCGTGGCCGCCTTCGATCAGCACGTTCAGTACGCCCGCCGGAATGCCCGCCTCTTCCGCGGCCTCGGCGAAGATCAGCGACGAGATCGGTGTCAGCGGATTGGGCCGCAGGATCACCGAATCGCCGGCCATCAGTGCCGGGATCACCTTCCAGAAGGCCGTGTAGAACGGCACATTGTACGCGCTTATCGCTGCGACCACGCCGAGCGGGCGATACAGCATCAGGCTCTGCACGGTGAAATAGGGGTTTACCCGGTCGCGCACCGGCAGCGGGTTTTCCTCGAACTCCGGCAGCGTGAGGAACATATCGATGATCTCGTCGGTCATCCGAAGCGGCGCGTGGACCTGCGCGCCCATAACCGTCGACGAAACCGGACACCCGGCCTCGAGGATCGCGAGTTCCTTGAGCTTGTCGGCACGCTTCTTGAGCGCTTCGGAGTAACGGCGCATGATCACGCCGCGCTCTTTCATCCCGATATCCGACCATACGCCCGAATCGAACGCGCGCCGCGAGGCCGAGATCGCATCGGCGAACTGGTCGATCGAGGCGCCGGTTACTTCGTCGACCACTGACTCGTCGCTCGGGTTCTCCACGGTGAACGTGGTACCTTCGCCCCTGACGAAAGCGCCGTCGATATAGGCTGCGTATTCCAGCGGAACTCTCCCGAGTGGTTCGCATTTGCGAATAGTTGTTCGTGTGAGGAAACTAGCCAAGGCCATCGCCAGCGTCAATGCGCATGCGCGGCGGCCGAGCACTGCTCGCCCGTTGCCAGCGAGGCGGGGCGCTCTTAAGTCCTTTCGCGTAAAGGCGGTGCCGACGCACCCCGCAGGGACTCCGCGCGCGATGAACTACCAATCTCCTGTCACCGGTCGCACCACCAGCTATACCGATTTCCTCAGGGAGCAGTGCTACATCGATGGCGCCTGGGTCGATGCCGACAGCGGCAAGACCTTCGCGGTCGTTGACCCCGGCACCGGCAAGGAGCTGGGCACGGTGCCGAGCATGGGCACCGAGGAAACCGCGCGCGCGATCGCCGCGGCGGAAAAGGCACTGCCGCTCTGGCGCGCCAAGACCGCTGGCGACCGCGCCAAGATCCTGCGCACGCTGTTCAACCTGATGATGGAGCATCAGGACGCGCTGGGCGAACTGCTCAGCCGCGAGCAGGGCAAGCCGTTCTCCGAAGCCAAGGGTGAGATCGCCTATGGCGCCGGGTTCATCGAGTGGTTCGCCGAAGAGGGCAAGCGCGCGTATGGCGAAGTGATCCCCGGCCATGCCGCTGATCGACGGATCGTGACGCTCAAGCAGCCCGTCGGCGTCGTCGCCGCGATCACGCCGTGGAACTTCCCCACCGCGATGATCACCCGCAAGCTCGGGCCGGCACTGGCGGCGGGCTGCACGATCGTGATCAAGCCGGCCTCCGCGACGCCGTACTCCGCGCTGGCGCTGGCGGTGCTGTGCGAGCAGGCCGGCATCCCTGCGGGCGTGGTCAACGTCGTCACCGGCAGCGCGCGCGCGATCGGCGGCGAACTGACGCGCAACCCGGTGGTGCGCAAGCTCACTTTCACCGGATCGACCGAGATCGGCGTGCAGCTGATGCGCGAGTGCGCGGACACGGTGAAGAAGGTCTCGATGGAGCTCGGCGGCAACGCGCCCTTCCTCGTGTTCGACGACGCCGATGTCGATGCCGCGATCGAAGGCGCGATGATCTCCAAGTTCCGCAACAACGGCCAGACCTGCGTGTGCACCAACCGATTCTACGTGCAGGACGGCGTCTACGACGAGTTCGTCACCAAGCTCGCCGCGCGCGTGAAGGGCCTCAAGATCGGCTACGGCATGGACGCCGGCACCGAGATCGGGCCGTTGATCGATCAGGCCGGGGTGGAGAAAGTCGAGGAGCACCTCGCCGATGCGCTCGCTGGCGGCGGCACGGTACTCGCGGGCGGCAAGCGCAGCGAGCTGGGCTCCACGTTCTTCGAGCCAACCGTGATCGCCAACGTGAAAGCCGACATGCTGCTCGCGCGCGAGGAGACCTTCGGGCCGCTCGCAGGTGTGATCCGCTTCCAGACCGAGGAAGAGGCGATCCGCCTCGCCAACGACACCGAGTTCGGCCTCGCCAGCTACTTCTACGCGCGCGATCTGTCGCGGGTCTGGCGTGTGGGCGAGGCGCTGGAGGCGGGGATGGTCGGGATCAACACCGGGCTCATCTCGACCGAAGTCGCCCCGTTCGGCGGTATCAAGCAGTCCGGCCTCGGCCGCGAAGGTTCGCGGCACGGGCTCGATGATTACATGGAGATCAAGTATCTGTGCATGGGCATTGCGCCCGCGGTTTGATCCGGGCGCTGGTTATGGCGTCGTTCCGAGTTGAGCTTGGAACGACGCAGTATCAAGCTGCTTTGGGCCGCACCGTTAGTTCAAGACCCAGGGCACCCAGCACCGCGGTGAGCGTCTCAAGAGTGGGATTGCCGCTATCAGAAAGCGCGCTGTAGAGCGCCTGCCGACCAAGCCCCGTCTTCCGCGCAATCTCGGTCATGCCGCTGGAGCGTGCGACGTCCCCTAACGCACTGGCGATGTGCTTCGGATCGTTCCCCTCCATCGCCGCCTCAAGATAATAGAGGATATCTTCCTCGCTCTTGAGGTAATTGGCGGGGTCAAACGGACGTGTCTCCATCGAAGCGTTCTGTCTCTACCTTGAGCCGTTTTGCATAGGCAACATCGGCATCCTGTGTGCGCTTGTCACCCCCGCACAGAAGAATGACAAGCTCCTTGCCCCGCTGGCAGTAGTACACCCGATAGCCCGGTCCGTAGTCGATCCGCATCTCGAAGACCCCGCCCTGCACGGACTTGTGGTCTCCAAAATTTCCGTTCGCCGCGCGCTTCAGACGGTCGACGATCTTCGCCATCGCCCGCCGGTCCCGCAAAGAGCCGAGCCAACCGGTGAAGACGGCGGTTTCCGTCAGCTGATAGGCCTGTCCTTTATATGAGACATTGCGATTTGGGTCAATCGGATCGATCATGGCTGCCTCGTTGAGTGCAGCCTTCCATTCATAGATTACACCATTGCCCGTCAAGGAAATGGCCGCGCACCGCCCTTAACCAGTCCGACGCCCGCGTTCGTCGCGAGCATGCTGTGTGGTGAAGGCAGGTAACTACCGCCCCCACTTCTTCTGCTGCTTCCCATACCGCGTCTTGCGCGTACCCGGCTTGCCCTCATTAGAACGCCCCACGATCGGTGCCTTGTGCTGGTCCGCGGGCAGTCCCAGCTCGGTCGCCTCCAGCCGCCGGATTTCATCTCTCAGCCGACCCGCCTCCTCGAACTCGAGATCCGCCGCGGCCTTGCGCATCCGCTGCTCCAGGTCCTCGATATAGCCGCGCAGGTTATGCCCCACGAGGTTGTTGCGGCCGTCGTCCTCGAGATCGATGATCACGCCGTCCCGGCTGGCGGTGTCGGCGACGATGTCGTGGATGTTGCGCTTGATCGTCGTGGGCGTGATGCCGTTGGCTTCGTTGAACGCGTGCTGCCGCTCGCGGCGGCGGTCGGTTTCGGCGATCGCGCGTTCCATGCTGCCGGTGATGCGATCGGCATAGAGGATCACGCGGCCGTCAACGTTGCGCGCGGCGCGTCCGATCGTCTGGATCAGACTGGTCTCGCTGCGCAGGAACCCTTCCTTGTCGGCATCGAGGATGCAGACCAGCCCGCACTCTGGGATATCGAGCCCTTCGCGCAGCAGGTTGATGCCGATCAGCACGTCGTAGACGCCAAGGCGCAAGTCGCGGATCAGCTCGATGCGCTCCAATGTCTCGACGTCCGAGTGCATGTAGCGGACGCGCAGGCCCGCCTCGTGCATGAACTCGGTCAGGTCCTCGGCCATGCGTTTGGTCAGCGTGGTGACGAGCGTGCGATAGCCGGCCTTCGCGGTCTCGCGGCATTCGTGGATGCAATCCTGCACCTGATCCTCGACCGGGCGGATCTCGACCGGTGGGTCGATCAGCCCGGTCGGGCGGATCACCTGCTCGGCGAACACGCCGCCCGCCTCGCCGATCTCCCATGGGCCGGGCGTGGCCGAGACCGCGATCGTCTGCGGGCGCATCGCGTCCCACTCGTTGAAGCGCAGCGGGCGGTTGTCGATACAGCTCGGTAGGCGGAAGCCGTATTCGGCGAGCGTGATCTTGCGGCGGTGATCGCCTTTCGACATCGCGCCGATCTGCGGCACGGTCTGATGGCTCTCGTCGACGAACAATAGCGCGTTGTCGGGCAGGTATTCGAACAGCGTCGGCGGCGGCTCGCCGGGAAGGCGCCCGGTGAGGAAGCGGCTGTAATTCTCGATCCCCGCGCAGCTGCCGGTCGCGGCGATCATCTCGAGGTCGAAATGCGTGCGCTGCTCCAGCCGCTGGGCTTCGAGCAGCCGGCCTTCGATCTCCAGTTCCTTGAGGCGTTCGGTCAGCTCGAAGCGGATCGCCTCGGTCGCCTGCTTCATCGTCGGGCCGGGCGTCACGTAGTGCGAATTCGCGTAGACCCGGACCTTGTCGAGCTTGGCGCCGGCCTTGCCGGTCAGCGGATCGAACTCGGCGATCTGCTCGATTTCGTCACCGAAGAAGCTGATCCGCCAGGCCATGTCCTCGTAATGCGAGGGGAAGATCTCGAGGCTGTCGCCGCGCACGCGGAAGTTGCCGCGCGCGAACGCATGGTCGTTGCGCTTGTACTGCAGGGCGACGAGCTTGCGGATGATCTCGCGCTGATCGGCGCTCTCGCCCGTCTTGAGGTCGAAGATCATCGCCGAATAGGTTTCGACCGAGCCGATGCCATAGAGACAGCTGACCGACGCGACGATGATCACGTCGTCGCGTTCGAGCAGCGAGCGCGTCGCCGAATGGCGCATCCGGTCGATCGCCTCGTTCACCGAGCTTTCCTTCTCGATGTACGTGTCCGACCGCGCGACATAGGCCTCGGGCTGGTAATAGTCGTAATAGCTGACGAAATATTCGACCGCATTGTCGGGAAAGAAGCTGCGGAACTCGCCGTAAAGCTGCGCGGCCAGGATCTTGTTGGGCGCCAGGATCAAGGCAGGGCGCTGCAGCTCCTCGATCACCTTGGCCATCGTGAAGGTCTTGCCCGAACCGGTGACGCCGAGCAGCACTTGCGTCCTGTCGCCATCGAGCGCGGCAGCGTTGAGTTCGGCGATCGCGGTGGGCTGGTCGCCCGCAGGCTGGTAATCCGAGACGAGCTTGAACGGCCGCCCACCCATCGATTTGTCGGGGCGATTGGGCTTGTGGGGCACGAACGCGCCCGTGGTATCGGGCTCGGAAAGTCCGCGACGAATAACGAGTTCTGCCATGCCGCGAATATGGACGTTCGTGGTGCGTTCCGCAATGCGGGCGACGTTGGCAGCGCGGTTGGTGGCTGCTAGCATCGCACCAAACACAAGGGAGAGAACGATGTCGGCGATTATCCATCCAAAATGTTGGGCGCTTCTGGTCCTGCCGCTGGCCCTTGCCGGTTGTCACAGCAGCCCAAGCGTGGACGCGAAGAATGCGTCACCCGAAGATGTCGCCAAGAAGCTCGCGTCGAGCGGCCTCCATCTCGATCCCGGCCGCTGGGAGGCAACCGCCGAAGTCGAAAAGTTCGACATGCCCGGCATGACGCCGCAGATGCGCGACACGATCACCAAGAGCATGAAGAAGACGACATTCGCCACGTGCCTCACCCCGGCGCAGGCGGAAAAGCCCGACGCCGGTTTTTTCCAGAGCAAGAACACGGCCTGCAAGTTCGACACGTTCACGATGGCCGATGGCAAGATCGACGCGAAGATGACCTGCAACGATCATCAGGCGAAACAGACGATGATCATGTCGGGCACGTACTCGGCCGATTCGTACAAGATGCATATGGATATGAACGGCAACAGCCCGGGCGGATCCATGTCGATGGCGGTGAGCACTTCGGCGAGCCGGGTCGGTGCCTGCAAAGGCGATGAGCTGAACGCTAATACGAACACGAACACGAACGCGGCCAAGGACTAAGTCCTCGGCAAAATCCGCGTGCGAGATGAACCGCTGGGTGTCATTATTCCGGTTGGGTGGAGCAGTCACATAGTGACGCAGCGACGGGAACGAGGATCATGAGCATCGTAATCGAAAATGCGAAACAGCATATCGGTGGCATCGTTCGCGTCGATAAAGCGGACTTGCTGAAGCCTGAAGTCATCGCGGCGGCGCAGGCCGCGCTCGAAGATCGCGGGGTGTTGGTGTTTCCGGAGTTGTTCCTGACAGATCAGGAGCAACTTGCCTTCACCGATGCTTTCGGCAGCCGCGTCAATTTCTCGAAGACGGTGCCCGGCGGAAACGATGCCGACGATCCTGATGTCTACAGGATCTCGCTCGATAAGAACCTCGAGCCCGAATACGTGCTGGGCACCTGGTTCTGGCACATCGACGGCATCACCATCGACCAGCCGCTGCCCAAGGCGACGTTTCTGACGGCGCGCAAACTTTCACCCGAGGGCGGGCAGACCGAGTTCGCCAGCACGTTTGCCGCTTACGATGCGCTGCCGCAGGATGTGCGGGACGAGGTATCCGATCTCAAGGTGGTCCATCGCATGATGACCACCATGCGCCTCGTCTACCGCGAGCTGACCGACGAGCAGGAAGCCCGGTACACGCGCATGGCGACCGAGATGGTGCACCCGTTGGTCTGGACGCAGGCTTCGGGCCGCAAGTCGCTGGTGCTGGGCAGCCATGCCGACGAGATCATCGGCATGCGCGTCTCCGATGGCCGTGCACTGATCGCGCGCCTGACCGAGTTCGCCGCGCAGCCGCAGTTCACGTACAAGCACGAGTGGCAGCTGGGCGACTTCGTGGTGTGGAACAACCACGGCGTGATGCACCGCGTGATGCCTTACGCCGCCGACACCGGGCGCGCGATGCACCGCACGACGATCATGGGCACGCAGCGGCTGGGACATCCGCTGAAGGAACTCGAGGCGGTCTGAGCCGTGTCGGCCAGAATGACGGCGGAGACTGGAATGCTCGAAATCTGGCGGGCCGGGGGTTCGATCACCGGCGCCGATCCCGATCTTGCCCGGCGCATCGAGGCCGAGGGCTGGGATGGACAGATGTTCATGGACTCGCAGTCTCTGAGCACCGATCCTTATGCGCAAATGGGCGCCTGGGCGGCCTGGACCGAACGGCTTCTGCTTTCGCCCGGCGTCACCAACCCGTTCACCCGTAACCTAGCGGTCAGTGCAGCCGCCGTTGCGACGATCCAGACGATCTCGGGTGGCCGCGCGGTGATGGGCATCGGACGCGGCGATTCCGCGCTCGCTTACCTGGGCTATGCGCCGGTGAAGCTGGCGTGGTTCGAGACCGCGCTGGAGACGTTGCAGACATTGCTCTCGGGCGGCGAGGTGCCTTTCGCTGCGACGGGAAGCACCGCCGGTACCGCGCCCTCGCACGAAGGGTTGTCGCTCGGCGCACGGCCCGAGGCAGTGAGTTTGCGCTGGCTGCGCAAGGATCTTCCCAAAGTGCCGCTAGATGTCGCCGCGACCGGCCCGAAGGTGATCGCGATGGCCGCGCGGATCGCCGAGCGCGTGACATTCAGCGTCGGCGCCGAGATCGAGCGGTTGGCTTGGGCGATCGGCGTTGCGCGGCAGGCACGCGAGGCGGCGGCACTTGCACCGGACGGTGTGTCCTACGGCGCGCAAGTGGTGGTGGTGTGCCATCCGGACCCGGCCACGGCGATGGAAACCGCGATGCACATGGCGCCGCCGCTCGCACGCTTTCAGGTGATCCAGGGCAAGACCGTCGGCCCGACTGACGCGGCGATGGCCGAGAATATGGACACCATCCGATCGGGCTACGACATGCGCAAACACGGACTTGCGGACTCCAGGGAACGGTTGATCGGCGGAGGTCTCACACCTGACTTCGTTGCGCGCTTCGCCGTGGTCGGTTCGCCCGACGTGTGCACTCAGCGGCTGCTCGCGCTGCGCGATGCGGGGATCGAGCGGCTGGTGGTGGTCGGTCCGGGGTTCTATCCGCCTGAATGGGGCGAGGCGCGGGAACTCTTCGCCCGCGAGGTCATTCCGGCCCTGCGGACTTCTTAGCTTCGGAGAATAACCATGCGTATCCATTCGCTCCTGCTGACGGCGGGCCTTGTCAGCGCTTTTGCGCTCGGCGCCTGCTCTAAGCAGACGCAGGAAAGTGCTCAGAAGACGGCCGATTCAGCTTCGAGCGATCTCGCCACGGCCGCCGACGACGTCAGCACCAAGATCAGCATTGGCGCCGACAAGGCCGCAGCGGCGGCGAAGGAGGCTGCAGGCGATGCGGTCGACAAGACCGGGCAAGCGCTGTCGGCGGCTGGCAAGAAGGCCGATGAAGCTGGCGCCAAAGCCAAGAAAGAGCTTCACGATACCAACGAAAAGGGCAACTGAGCCCGCCCCTTATCGGGCCGCCTTCGCGTCACCGTGTTGGGGATCGCTGCCTTGCGGTAGCACCAGCACTTCGACAGCGCGCATCGGATCGAGATATTTGCGCGCTTCGGCTTGCAGATCGCGGGCGGTGATCGCCTGAATTCTTGTTGAGCCAGCAAGGTAGCGGTCGATCCGATCGGCCTGTGATTGCGCGCGATCGACCAGCGAAAGCCAGCCGGTGTTAGACTTCAGTCCGTTGGCGTAAGCTTCGAGCAGTGGTGCACGCGCACGCTGGAACAAATCGGGATCGATCGGCTTGCTGATGAGATTGCGCAGCGATGCGACGATCGCCGTGCGTGCGGCGGGAACCTCGCGAACGTCGATCGAAGCGGTGATGCCGAACGTGCCGTAGCCCTGCCAGACGTGCGAAAGCTGGCTCGACGCAGAAGGGGAGTAGGCCTTGCCGAGCGCCTCGCGCAGCGTGTCGGTCAGCGTGATGCGCACGACTTTTTCGAGCAGTGACATCTGAAGCGCCTCCAGCGGATCGGTATCGTCACGCGTGGCGAAGGTGAGGCGCAGCAGCGCCTGATCGGCGGCGCCGGTGTGATGAATGATACGCGGGCTCGTGTCGGTCGTGAAGGGGCGGGGCGGCTGGCTTGCAAAAGTGCCGAACGCCTGTTCGCGCACGGGCAGCGCACCGAATGTTGCCGCCACGGTCTCGACCGCCTGCGCATCGTCGATATCTCCGACGATGCCGATCTCGATCGCCCCGTGCGCCAGCCGATCGGAGACCGCCGCTTTGAGCTTGGCGTAAGTCAGCTTGCGATACGCCTCGACCGGTTGCAGCGTGAAGCGCGGATCGCGGTCCGACAGGATGCCGCCGAGCGACGTCAGCAGCGCCGAACCGGGGGTGGCGTCCTTGCGCAGGAAGAAATTGTTGATTTGGACGCGGTACTGCGTCTCGCCCTCGGGCCGGTAACCGGGATCGGTGACGAAGGCCGCGTAGAGCCGCAGTTGCAAGTCGAGATCCTGCGGCGTGGTGCGTGAAGCTGCAGTGAAGCTGTCGTCGGATGAACCGAAATCGGTCGCGACCGAATGGCCGGCGAGGATCGTCTGCAGATCGTCTTCGCTGTGTTTGCCGAGCCCGCCGAGCCGCAGCGCGTCAAACATTTCGACCGCAAGCGGATCGGCCTTCGTGTCGAGCCGGTCTCCGCCGTCGATACTGAGCTTCACCAGCACCGAACCTTTCTCGATGTCGGTATGCTTGAGGTTCAGCATCACGCCGTTGGCAAAGCGGATTTCGCGGATGCCGAGCGGGCCGATCGTATCGCTGGCGATCGTACTCGGCGTGCCAAAATCGCGGTAAGCAAATGCAGCGGTGGTTTCGGGCGGTTCGGACGAGACCGCTTCCCCGGTTGCCTTGCGCCACGCAGCGCTGATCGCTTTTTGTCCGCCTTCGGGCGCGCGGCGACCCTGGAACCGGATCAACGGAGCCTTGAGCGGCACCGCTTCGCGTTTCAGCGCATCGAGCACTGCTGCCGGGGTTATCGTCGGAAGGTATGTCTGCAAGCGTTCGAGCGCGGTGCGCGGGTCCGAAGGCACCACCCGGTCACGGGTAAGGCCAAGTGCCGCACCGACCAGCGCGGCATTGCTGCGGGTATCTGCCTGCGCGGCGGCGACTTCGGCGGCGGTGCGAATGGTGGCCACTTGTTCCGCCACTTCGCCGCTGGTGAAGCCAGCCCTCAGCGCGCGCCGCAATTCGCGAGCCGCGGCCGTCAGGCCGGTGCGCCACTTGCCGTCGGTGCTGTCGACGATAAGCCTCGTGGTGCGGCCCGATTCAAAATCGTCGCCCGAGCCGAAGCCCGCGCCGCGGAACGGCGGGTCGGGCTGGCGCGCGATGCGGATCAGGCGGCGGTTGATGATCGCATAACCGATCTGGCGCAGGATATTCTCACGGCGCTGGGCGATCGTATCGGGCTCGATCTGCCACGGCCCGTGGCGTGCGGCGATCACCCGTTCGGACAGCGCGGGATCGAGCCAGACCGCCGTGCGATTGCGATCCTTGGCGAGGATCGGCCCTGCGTCGGCTTCCGGCAGCGCGGCTGCAGCGGCCCAATCACCGAAGCGCGCGCGGATCATCTGCTCTGCCGCATCCGGGTCGATATCGCCGATGACGACGATCGTCGCATGCGCGGGCACGTATTCGCGGCGCCAGAACGCCTTGAGCCCGGCGGCGGTCGCGCCGCTTACACTGGCGACGGTGCCGATCGGAAAGCGGCCCACATACAGCGCGCCGGGGTTGAAGAACTGAGCGCTGGCGACGGTGTTGCGATAATTGAAATCGTTGCGGTCGCGCATCTCGGACAGCACCACGCCCTTCTCACGATCGACTGCGCCGGGATCGAAGTTGAGTTCGCTTGCGGTCTCGCGCATCAGCATCAGCGCGGTGTCGATCAGCTTCGGGTCATTGCGCGGCAGGTCGAGCCGGTAGTCGGTCTGCTCGAAACTGGTTGAGGCATTGGTATCTGCGCCGAAGGCCAGGCCATCACGCTCGAGCAGCTTGACCATCTCGCCCTCGGGCACGTGGGTGCTGCCGTTGAACGCCATGTGCTCGATGAAGTGCGCGTAGCCGAGTTCGTCCGGATGCTCGTCGAGCGAGCCGGTGTGCACATCCATCCGCACCAGAACCGTCCCGGCGGGATTGCGGTTCGCGCGCACGATGTAGCGCATGCCGTTGGCGAGCCGGCCAAAGCGAAAGCCCGGGTCGACCGGAATATCGCTCTTTTCGAAAGCCCACGACGTGTCGTCCCGCCAAGCCGCCGCGGCATCCGCGGAGGCCAGCCTCGCGTGCTGCGGCGCGCAGGCCGAAGTAAGCGCGAGCAGCGCCGCGAGGGCGGCGGCGCGGACCTTCAATTACTTGCCCCGAAGTTTCCGGTGCTTCGACAAATCGAGCACTTCACTCGGCCCATTGTCATCCTGAAGCAGGCCAAGCCGGCGCGCGACCTCCTGATAGGCCTCCTGCTCACCGCCCAGATCGCGGCGGAAGCGGTCCTTGTCGAGCTTTTCGCCCGTGGTCATGTCCCACAGGCGGCATCCGTCGGGGCTGATCTCGTCGGCCAGGATCACGCGGCTGTAGTCGCCCTCCCAGATGCGGCCGAACTCGAGCTTGAAGTCGACCAGCCGGATGTTGATCGCGGCGAAGATGCCGCTGAGGAAATCGTTGATCCGGATCGCGAGCGCAGAAATGTCCTGCATTTCCTCATTCGACGCCCAGCCGAAGCAGGCGATGTGCTCTTCCGCGACGATCGGATCGTTGAGCGCATCGTCCTTGAGATAGTATTCGATCAGCGTGTGCGGCAGCGCGTCACCCTCGGGGATGCCGAGGCGCTGGCTGATCGAGCCGGCCGCGACGTTGCGCACAACGACTTCGAGCGGGATGATGTCGACCTGACGTACGAGCTGCTCGCGCATGTTGAGTCGGCGAATGAAGTGATTGGGCACACCGATATGGTTGAGCCGCGTGAACAGGTACTCGCTGATGCGATTGTTGATGACGCCCTTGCCCTGGATCGTGCCCTTTTTCTGGGCGTTGAATGCAGTGGCGTCGTCCTTGAAGTATTGGATCAGCGTACCCGGCTCCGGTCCCTCATACAGGATCTTGGCCTTGCCCTCATAGATCTGGCGGCGACGAGACATCGGGTATCCTCTTCACGAATAGCAAACCCCGGCGCGTCGAGCCGCAAAGCGCGACTTTCGGCCGGGGCGTTTGGTGCGTCATATAGGGGAGGGAGCGCAGCTTGCAAAGGAAGCGTCCCAAACCACCCCCGGATTTGACTCGCGCAGGACCGGGGTCAAGTGTCCGCGCCATGACACCCGAGCAAGCCGCCTTTATCGCCGGGCAAACCGGTCAGACTTATCGATCGGATTGGCTGCTGGTCGATCAGCCGATGATCGATGCCTTCGCCGACACCACGCACGACTGGATGTATCTCCACGTCGATCCGGTCGCGGCGGCGAAGACCGGGTTCGGCGGCACGATCGCGCATGGCTTCCTTCTCCTGTCGCTGCTCGCCCCGCTGCGCAGCGAAACGCCGCGGCCGCAATTTCCGGGCTTTCGCAACGGACTGAACTACGGATTCGATCGCATCCGCATCGTCAGCCCGGTGCGTTCGGGCAAGCGCATCCGCGCGACGTTCGACATCATCGGTTTCGAGGAGCGCGGGGCTGGCCGTTTCCTCGAGACGATGGACGCGGTCGTCGCGATCGAGGGTGAGGACAAGCCGGCGCTCACCGCGCGCTGGCTATCGATGTATCTGACTTGATCGGGTCGGATCAGTGCGCCAGTTGTTCGGCGAGCGCCCTCGCACCGGCTTCGACTTCGCGCCAGGTTTGCTCGAATCCCTCCGGGCCGCCGAAATACGGGTCTGCTACGGGCTCGCCTTCCAGTCCGGCCACATGATCGAGCAGTAGCGACACTTTCGCGCGGGCACCCGCCGGCGCGATTTCAGAGAGCCGCGCGAGGTTCTTGAGGTCCATCGCGATGATCCGATCGAAGCGCGCGAAATCCTCCAGCGCAACCTGCCGCGCGCGGTAGCCGGCGATGTCGATGCCGTGTCGCGCGGCTTCCGCGATCGCGCGCGGATCAGGCGGGTTGCCGGCGTGCCAGCCGCCGGTGCCCGCGGAGTCCACCTCTACGTCGAGCCCAAGTCGCGCGGCCTCGAAGCGGAATGCTGCCTCCGCGAGCGGCGAGCGGCAGATGTTGCCGAGACAGACGAACAAGATGGCAGGACGATCCATGGGCTCGCGATGATCCGTCGCCGCGCTTACTGCAAGCGCGCCTTCATCGTGGAGGTGGTGCCGCCGGTTCGCTAAACTTGCGCGTCGGGTCTCGATAGAAGAGCGATCCTGCCTCGCACTGGCGAAATTGCCGATCTCCAGCTATCTGCGCGCGCATGTCGAGTGCCGGTAAGCCCAGGCGATGAAATCGCGCCCAAAACGTCTGCTGGCGTCGATCCACGACGTAAGCCCGCGCTTCGAGCGGGAGATCGATGCGCTCGCCGATATCGTTTCGCGGCGGTTGGGCGACGGCGCGCCTTTTGCGATGCTGGTCGTCCCCGATCATTGGGGAGAGAGCCCGCTTTCGGAAGCCCGCGCATTCGGCACGCGGCTGCGGGAATGGTCCGACCGCGGAGTCGAGATGTTTGTCCACGGCTGGTTTCACCGCGACGCGGCTGAGCACAGCGGCGCGGCGGCGTTCAAGGCGAAGCATATGACTGCGGGTGAGGGTGAATTCCTGGGCCTTCCCGAGGGGGAGGCGGCGACGAGAATGGCTGACGGGAAAGCGCTGATCGAGGACATCATCGGCCGTCCCGTAGCGGGCTTCATCGCGCCCGCTTGGCTATACGGCGAAGGCGCGATGAAGGCGCTCAGGAACAGCGGCTTTGCGCTCGCCGAGGATCACATGCGCGTCTGGCGTGCTGCCGACGACACCCGTCTCGCGCACGGACCGGTGATCACCTGGGCCAGCCGCAGCACCATGCGCACGGCTTCGTCACTGCTCGTCGCCGCACTGGGCCGTTATGCGTTGCGCCCGCTCGAGACAGTCCGCGTCGCCGTTCATCCCGGTGACATGACCAAACCCTCAATCGTCCGCAGCATCGATGCGACGCTCGCGAGCCTGGTCAAAAGCCACATCCCGTCGCGCTACGCCGATTTGGTTTCGTGACGAGTTTTCTGTGAAAAACGCCCTTCCATTCATCACAGCGACAACTGGCTCGTCTACGGGCAAAGCCGGGCATAGGGGTGGCGTGGGACGTGTTATGGCCGAAGGCGGGGTAGAGCCGGCGCAGCCACCGCTGCGCATCGTCATGCCCATTCACAGTTTCGATCCGGGCGGCGTCGAACGGGTCGGCCTGAATCTCGCGTCCTCATGGGATCGATCTGGACACCAAGTCACCGTCGTGCTCGGCCGCGACACTGGTGAGGGCCGCGCTTACGCGCCGCGCCTCAATTACTGGTGGCGCGATTCGGCCGTTTCCACCGCCAGCTTCGAATCGATCTGGTTGATCAGCGCGCTTTATCGATATCTCAAGAACCATGACGCCGACGTCTTGTTCCTTGCCGGCAACACGTATGCGATCGTGGGCGCAGCGATGCGAATGCTTCTCGGCAGCGCTTGCCCGCCGATTGCCATCAAAATCAGCAACGATCTCGAACGCCGCGACATGTCAGCGCCGATGCGCGCTCTCTACGGCTTGTGGCTCAAGGTGCAGGGTGCGCTGTTCGATCGGTTCGTGGCGATGGCGGTTCCGATGCTCGCCGAGATCCGGGAGAAGACCGCTGCCGAGGCGAGCCGGGTCAAGGTCGTGGCCGATCCCTCGCTCACGCGTGAGCGCTTCGATTGGCTCGCGAATCTCCCGGTCAAACCGATTTCGCCCTGGCGGACGCGGTACGTCGGTGTCGGCCGGCTGGTTTCGCAGAAGAACTTCGCACTGTTGATCCGCGCCTTCGCCGATCAGGCCGCTGCTGGCGACACCCTTACGATCGCGGGCGACGGGCCCGATCGGGCGCAGTTGGAACGGCTCGCGCAGGAACTCGGCGTTGGTGACCGCGTGCTTTTTCCGGGGCACCTGACCTCCACCGACGCACTGCTCAGCGAAGCCGACGTTTTCGTGCTGTCCTCCGATTACGAGGGTCTTCCCGCCGTCTTGATCGAGGCGATGGCGGCGGGCCTGCCGATCGTCGCGACCGATTGCAGCGCCGCGATCACGTACCTGCTCGATGGCGGTCGCCAGGGCCTGCTTGTCCGCGTGGGAGACCGCGCGGGTCTGGCGGACGCGTTGCGCGGGATCCGCAGTTTTGCCTTCGAGCCAGAGCGCTCGCGTGAAACCGCCGCGCACTTCACCGTTGAGAACGCGGCCGATGCTTACCTTGCGATCATGGCCGAACTGGCCGTGGGACATCGTCCCAAGCTTGGCGAAGCGATTGCGAAGTATCGTTATTTCGGGGTGACGGGCGGATGACGATGCAGCCCGCATTCTCTGGAGATTCTGTGACCGACACCAGTCTAGCCCTCAAGCCCGCGCTGGTTCAGCTCGAGCTTTCTCCGCAGGACCGCAGCCTCCGTCCGAGCTGGGGGACGATCATCTCGGCCGCACTCTCGTTCGCGTTGCTGGCGGCGATCGCGTATCAGGTGCGCCACCTGAACCTGGGCACGGTCAGCCGTCTGGTCCCCGACTCGTTTTCGTTCTGGGGCGTGTTCCTTGCTTACTTCATGGTCGGGCCGATCATCGAATGGGTGATCTTCCGGCGCCTCTGGAACATCCCCGGAAGCGGCATCATCCCGTTGCTGCGCAAGAAGGTCTACAACGAGCTGCTGCTCGGTTACCTCGGAGAGGCATACTTCTACAGTTGGGCGCGCAAGCGCGTCGGTATGACCTCCGCACCGTTCGGTGCGGTTAAGGACGTGGCGATCCTGTCGGCCATGGCGGGCAACCTGTCGACGCTCGCATTGCTCGTCTTCATGTGGCCGTTCATCGGCGTGACCCAGCTGGGTCTCGACACGCACCTCGTCGTCTGGTCTCTGGGTGTGATCCTCGTCGCATCGGTGGCGATGACATTCTTGCGGCGCGCGGTGTTCTCGCTGCCGCTTCCCGACTTGTCGTTCATCATGCAGATGCATCTGACACGGATCGTGCTGAGCATCGCATTCCTCGCGATGATGTGGCACCTCGCGCTGCCCGCCGTGACGCTGCAGTGGTGGCTCTATCTTGCGACGCTGCGAATGCTGGTGTCGCGCCTGCCGCTGGTGCCCAACAAGGACCTGGTCTTTGCCGGGGTCGCCGTCTTCACGCTCGGGCACGAAGGTGATATCGGCTCGCTCATGGCACTGGTTGCGGGACTGGTGCTGGTGGCGCACCTGATCGTGGGTGCGTTCGTGCTGATCGCCGATTTCGTTCGGCCGGACGTGGCACGGTGATCGCAGGCGACCTGCCGAGCGGCTCAGGGGAAATGCGGTGAAGATCGTCGATGTCTGTGCGTTCTACACGCCTCATGGTGGCGGGATCCGCACATACATCGAGCAGAAACTCACGATCGGGCCCAAGCTCGGGCACGAGATCGTCATCCTCGCACCGGGAGACCGCAACGAGGTGATCGAGCGTGGTCCCGGCGCGCGGATCGTTACGATCAAGGGCCCGCGTTTCCCGCTCGACCGCAAGTACTGGTATTTCGACGATGAAGCTGCGCTGCATGCCGCGCTCGACGCCGAAGCGCCCGATTTCGTCGAGGCGACTTCGCCCTGGCGCAGTGCGGCGATGGTTGGCAACTGGGCGGGCGCCGCGCCGCGCAGCCTGGTGATGCATGCCGATCCGCTTTCGGCTTATGCTTATCGCTGGCTCGAGCCGATGTTCTCGCGTCCCACGATCGACCGTCAGTTCGGCGTGTTCTGGCGCCATTTGCGCCAGGCGAGCGCGAATTTCGACGCGGTGATCTCCGCCAACACCGATCTCTCGGCGCGGCTTCGCGATGGCGGGGTCATGGGCACCGTGACGCTTCCGATGGGCGTCGAGGCGAACCGCTTTTCTCCGGCATTGCGAGACGAGGCGCTGCGCACCGCGATGCTGCGTGAGTGCGGGTTACCGCCAGAGGCCACACTGCTGATCGGGGTGGGCCGGCTCGCCGCCGAGAAGCGCTGGCCGATGGTGATCGATGCGGTGACGCGGGCTAGCGCGAAAGCGCCGATCGGGCTCGTCATCATCGGCGATGGCCGCGACAAGCGCTCAGTGCTCAAGGCGTTATCAGGCAATCCACATATCCGGGTCTTCGGCCCGGCGCGTGACCGCGAGACTTTCGCGCGGATCATGGCGAGCGGCGATGCGCTGATCCACGGCTGCGAAGCCGAAACATATTGCATGGTCGCGGCAGAGGCGCGCGCGAGCGGGGTGAGGGTGATCGTGCCCGATCGCGGGGGGGCTGCCGATCACGCGCGCGAGGGCGGTCTCATGTACAAAGCCTGCGATCCGGCTTCGGCCGCTGCCGCGATCCTGGAGACGTTGGCCACGCCGCGCGCGGGCGGAATTGAGGCGGTGCGCACGATGGACGAGCACTTTGCCGAGCTTTTCGCGCTTTATGCGACGCTGACCGAACCCCACCGCCGCGCCGCCTGATCCGGCTTTCCACTGGCTGCACATCCGCACCAGCTTCGTTATTACACAACACCGCGACACTATCCTGAGCAGACCCGGTCTGTCTTTGTGGCGGTCGCTGCGTTCAAAGAAAATGGTTAGGAAGCCGCCCTGTCTCTGGA
>CAJCHR010000119.1 GCA_903970225.1 Actinobacteria bacterium 21-64-8
GGCGGCCCCCTCCACCACCGCTTCGCGGCGGTCCCCCTCCCCCGGTGGGGGAGGATGAAGTTGGTCAACTCATCCCCGCATTTCCCACCACCCAGCACGCCAGCGCCAGCAGCAGCCCGGTCGTGCGGTTCGAGCGAAACCGGGCGAGCGCGCCGGCGCCGTCCGCGACGTCGAGAGTCAGCGCCTGCCACGCCAGGTGAAGCGCGGCCGGGGCGAGGGCGAGGAAGACCAGCCAGTCGGGCCGCAGCAGCCAGAACGCGAGCGCCCACAAAGCCACGGCGGCCGCGTAGAACGCCGCAACCCCGCGCTTGACCGCGCCGCCCAGCCGCCTCGCCGAGGAGCGGATGCCGACCAGCGCGTCGTCCTCGATGTCCTGCAGCGCGTAGATCGTGTCGTACCCGATCACCCACGCGATGCTGCCGGCATAGAGCGCGGCGAGCACGCCGAGATTCGCGCCCGTGATCTCCACCCAGCCGACGAGGGCTCCCCAGCTGAACACCATGCCGAGCCACGCCTGCGGCCACCAGGTGATCCGCTTCATGAACGGATAGGCCGCCACCGGCCCGATGCTCGCCAGCGCCACGAGCTGCGCCTGCCAGCGCAGTCGCAGCAGCACGACCAGTCCGATCAGGCACAGCGTCAGCAGCCAGGCCCACGCCGCCGTCTTCGAAACGGCCCCGCTCGCCACCGGGCGCAAGGCGGTGCGCGCGACTTGCCGGTCGAGATCGGCGTCGACGATATCGTTGTACACGCACCCCGCGCCGCGCATCGCGATCGCGCCTGCCAGCAGCCACGCGATCAGGCCGATGCGGTGCTGTCCGCCCGCGAGCAGCACACCCCAGGCGCAAGGCCAGAACAGCAACCACCAGCCGATCGGGCGATCGAACCGGGCGAGCAGCGCGAAATCGCGCAGCCGTGCGGGGAGCGCTCCGACGAGGCCGCGATGCTGGGTGTCGGGGACGATCTGGGGGAGGACGGAGGCGTCAGGCATCGGCGATTCGGTCGCTTAGCCCGCGCAAAGTGACGGGCAGTGTTGACACATGTGACACAGTCCAGAGGAGAAACTCCAGAGCCTCCGTGCTGTCACCTTGCGGCGTGGCCGAGCAGTCGAAGCGGTCGAGACGGAAGGAGACCATGAACCGCACATGCCATGCGGCGCCAATGTAGGACAGCGCGAATGGTCCCCATGGTATTCCAACCTCTTCGTCATGCTGAGCTCGTTTCAGCATCCATCGTGCCTCAGACACGGCGCTTTCATGACAGTGTCGGCGTATCCGCAAGCGTGGCAAACGGGGCCTCTTCGCCACGTCGGCTCGGGCAGGGAAATGGATGCTGAAACGCGTTCAGCATGGCGAAGTTTGGAGAGCGGGATCGATCCTTGCTCGCCTCACAGTCCCAGCGCCCTCGCCCGCTTCTTCACCTCGACGCGGCGGAAGCACTCGGGTTCGTGATCGTTGACCATGCCCACCGCCTGCATCCAGGCGTGGACGATCACCGGGCCGACGAACTTGAAGCCGCGCGTCTTCAGCTCCTTCGAGAGTCGCTCCGATGCGGGCGTTTGCGCGACCACCTGCGTGCCGCCCTGGGCCTGCTTTCCGCCGGCAAACGCCCAGAGGAACCCGGAGAAGTCCTCGCCGCGCGCGGCCATGTCGCCATGGATATTCGCGGCGCCGATCGCCGCCAGGATCTTGGCACGGCTGCGTACGATGCCCGGGTTCGCCATCAGCCGCTCGACGTCCGCCTCATCGAACGCGGCAACCACTTCGGGATCGAAGCCCTTGAACGCGGCGCGGAACGCCTCGCGCTTGTTCAGGATCGTGCGCCATGACAGTCCCGCCTGGAAACCGTCGAGCACCAGCGTCTCCCAAAGTTCGCAGCTGTCGAGGATCGGGACGCCCCATTCCTCGTCGTGATAGCGCAGCATCAGCGGATCGGTCCCGCACCAGCCGCAGCGTGTCGTGTCGGTCATGGGCGTGTGTCTGGACTCAATCGCCAGGCATCACCAGTCGCTTGTCGATCTGATCCAGCGGGCGGCCCGAGGCGCGATCGATCACCACCGCCTCGATCCGCGCGCCGGTCTCGACGTCCACCAGATAGCTGAGATCGCGGGTGTCGCAGTGGTTGCGGCCCCATTCCCCGATCGCGGTGATGATCGGCAGGAAATCGCGCCCCTTGCGAGTCAGCACATATTCGTCGCGGGGCGGCCGCTCGTTGTACCGGCGCTTTTCGAGCAAGCCGTCGGCCGTCAGCGCCGCGAGCCGCCGGGTCAGAATATTGGGCGCGATGCCCAGCCCAGCGCGGAACTGTTCGAAGCGCGTCGAACCGAAGCCCGCGTCGCGCAGGATCATCATGCTCCAGGTATCGCCGATGCTCGCCAGCGCATGAGCGATGGGGCAGGGGTTCGCGGAAATTTTCGGGGCGTCCATTGCATTATGATAGCGACGTCACTATCAAAACGCAAGTGACTTGAACGCGAGTCGAACGAGGAGAATCTTCATGAGCGGCAACACCAAAGGCAAGGCCCTGATCACCGGCGCGTCGACCGGCATCGGCGCAGTCTATGCCGATCGCTTCGCCAAGCGCGGCTACGATCTTGTGCTGGTCGCGCGCGATGCGGCGCGCCTCGAAGCGCTGGCCGCAAGGCTGCGCGGCGAGACCGGCGTCGCGATCGAAGTGCTTCCCGCAGACCTTACCGCCGAGGCGGATGTCGCCTCGATCGAGCGCCGGATCAGCGCGGGCGACGTCACGCTGGTGATCAACAACGCCGGCATGTCGCTCAACGGCAGCGTGCTCGAGAACGGGCCGGCCGAACTGACGCAGATCATCGCGCTGAACATCACCGCGCCCACGCGTCTCGCTGCCGCAGCGGCCAAAGTGTTCGTGGCGAAGGGCGAGGGATCGATCGTCAACGTCGCATCGGTGCTCGCGCTCGCGCCCGAGGCGTTCGACGGCGTCTACAGCGGCACCAAGGCCTATGTGCTGAACCTCAGCCAGGCGCTGACCGCGCAGCTATCCGACAAGGGCGTCTATACGCAGGCGGTCCTGCCGGGCGCGACGCGCACCGAGATCTGGGAGCGCTCGGGCAAGAATGTGAACGATCTTCCGGCCGACTGGCTGATGGAAGTCGACGATCTGGTCGACG
>CAJCHR010000120.1 GCA_903970225.1 Actinobacteria bacterium 21-64-8
CTTGTTCTCGGCGCCCAACACGTTCTGGGGGCTCGGGCCCCTGACCTCGGTGCTGACGCTGTTCGACGGCGGCAAGCGCGCCGCGCAAGTGCGCCTGTCTCGCGCGCAGTACGCCGAGATGGCGGCGGATTACCGCAACACCGTGCTCACCGCGTTCCAGCAGGTCGAGGACAACATCGCCGCGATGCACCACCTCGCCGAGGAAACCGTATCGCAGCGCGACGCGGCCCAGGCGGCACAGCGCACCAGCGACTTGGCGCTCACCCGGTACCGTGACGGCGCTTCGGATTATCTCGAAGTGGTCACCGCGCAGACCGAGGCGCTAAGCTCGCAGCAGACGCTGCTCTCGGTCGAAGTCGACCGCATGCGCGCGAGCATCGCGTTGGTGAAGGCCTTGGGCGGGGCGGCTTGAGGGGAGCGGCCTTGGTCAAGCTTGGGCGCGCGGCCTTCGACAAGCTCAGGCTGAGCGGATTTTGTAAATAACCCACACCCGCTCAGGCTGTGCCTGTCAAAGCCCACGCGCGGTGCCGGATTTGCATACCAATTTCAGCGCGCGATCTTCGCCCGCTCCACCAGCGGCTTCCACCAGTCCTCGCGCTCCAGGAACCAGTGCAGCGTCTCCGCAAAGCCTTGCGGGAAATCTCGCGCGGGCGCGTAGCCGAGTTCGCTGCGGATCTTGGTCTCGTCGATCGCATAGCGCCGGTCATGACCCTTGCGGTCGGTGACGAATGTCTTGAGCTCGAGCGATGAGCGCCCTTGCGCCGCCGGCGCCGCCGGAAAGCGCACTGCGAGCGACGGATCGCGCAGGAACGCAGCGTCGACCGCCTTGCAGACTTCCTCGATCACCGCGAGATTTGGCAGTTCCTGCCCGCCGCCGACGTTGTAGGTCTCTCCGATCCGACCCTTGCGCAGGATCAGTTCGATGCCGAGGCAGTGGTCCTCGACATGCAGCCAGTCGCGCACGTTCATGCCGTCGCCGTAGATCGGCAGGTTCTTGCCCGACAGCGCGTTGAGCGTGAACAGCGGGATCAGCTTCTCGGGAAACTGGAACGGCCCGTAATTGTTCGAGCAGTTGCTGGTTGTCGTCTCGAGCCCGTACGTATGGTGATATGCGCGCACCAGGTGATCGGAGCCCGCCTTCGAAGCCGAATAAGGCGAGTTCGGCGCGTAAGCCGTGGTCTCGGAGAACGCCGGATCCTCGGGCCCGAGCGAGCCGTAGACCTCGTCGGTCGAGACGTGGTGGAAGCGGTGCGGCTTGCCGCTGCCCTCGTCGAGCCACACGGTCTTGGCGGCTTTGAGCAGGCTGTGCGTGCCGATGACATTGGTGGTGACGAACGCATCGGGTCCGGTGATCGATCGATCGACGTGGCTTTCGGCGGCGAAGTGCACGATCGTCGCGACGCCGCGCTCGCGCAGAAGCCTGAGCACGAGATCGGTATCGCAAATGTCGCCGACGACCAGCTCGACCTGATCAAGCCCGTCGAGGTTCGCCGCGTTCCCCGCATACGTCAGCGCATCAAGCACGATGATCGTGTCGTCTGGCGAAACCCGGCGCCAATGGTGGACGAAATTCGCGCCGATGAACCCGGCGCCGCCGGTGACGATGATCTCAGCCATTGGCCCTGATCTCTTCGATCATGAGCCTGAGGTTCGCGCGCCAGTGCGGCGCCGGCTGGCCGAGCGCCGCGAAAGTCGATTGCTTGTCGAGCACCGAATAGCTCGGCCGCGGCGCGGGTGTGGGAAATTCGGCGGTGGTGATCGGGATCACCGGCACCGCCTTGTGGAGCAGGCCGGCGGCAAGCCCCTCTTCCTGGATCGCGACCGCGAAATCGTACCAACTGGCGGCACCCGCATCGGTAAAATGATGAATGCCCGTGAGCCCCTGTTTCGCGAGCATCCACAATGCGCGCGCGAGCCCCGGCGCGTAAGTCGGCGTGCCGATCTGATCGGCGACGACGCGCACTTCGGGTTTCTCGCCCATCAGGCGCAGCATCGTCCGCACGAAATTTCCGCCGGTCGGCGCATAAACCCAGGCCGTGCGCACGATCAGCGCGTCAGGCCCCGCCAGCTTCTCACCCGCAAGCTTGGTACGGCCATAAACGCCGAGCGGATTGGTTGGCGCATCGGGCTTGTACGGGCTGCCCGAAGCGCCATCGAACACGAAGTCGGTCGACACGTGGACGAAGCGGGCGCCCGCGCCGCGAGCCGCATCGGCGAGGATGCCGACCGCCGTCGCGTTCACCGCGAAGGCCGCATCTTCGTCGGTCTCCGACTTGTCGACGGCGGTGTAGGCAGCAGCGTTGAGCACGAGCCCGGGCTTCACATCCGCGACCACTGATTCGACCGCAGCTTTGTCAGTGATGTCGAGCGTATCGATATCGTGGCATACGATCTCGGCATCAGCCGGCGCAGTCGCGGCCAAGCCTCGACCGAGTTGGCCCTTACCCCCGACGATCAGGACTTTCACGCAAACGGCTCGATTTGGGCAAGCGCCTTGCCTGCGGCGTCCTTGCCCGAAAGCTGCGGAGTAATACCTTCAAGCGGCCATTCGATCCCGATCGCCGGATCGTTCCACAGCAGGCTATGCTCGTTCGCCGGCTCGTAAAATGCGGAGCATTTGTAGAGAAAATCGGTGCCATCCTCGAGGCTGACGAAGCCGTGCGCGAAGCCCGGCGGCACCCAGAACAGCCGCTTGTTCGCAGCCGAAAGCTCGACCCCATGCCACTGGCCGAACGTCGGCGAACTCCGTCGCAGATCGACCGCGACATCCCACGCGCGTCCCGAGACCACGCGCACGAGCTTGCCCTGTGGATTGGGGTTCTGGAAATGCAGCCCGCGCAGCACGCCCCTGGCCGAGCGGCTGTGGTTGTCCTGCACGAAATCGAGATCGAGGCCGATGTCCGCGAAAGCGCGCTTGTTCCAGCTCTCCAGGAAAAAGCCGCGATCGTCGCCGAATACCTTGGGCTCGATCACAAGCAGATCCGGGATGCCCGTGGATATCGGCTTCACGCCAAAGCCCCCTCGCCGCGCAGGAGTGCCATCAGGTACTCGCCGTAGCCGCTCTTGCGCAGCGGTTGCGCGATCTTCTCGAGTTGCGCGTCGTCGATGAAGCCCTGCCGCCAGCAGATTTCCTCGGGGCAGCAGATCTTTAGGCCCTGCCGCTCCTCGGTCACGCGCACATATGTCGCGGCGTCGAGCAACGAGCCGTGCGTGCCGGTATCGAGCCACGCATAGCCGCGTCCCATGATCTCGACCGACAGCTCGCCCGCTTCGAGATAAAGCCGGTTGAGATCAGTAATCTCGAGCTCGCCGCGCGGACTGGGCACGAGATCGCGTGCCAGTTCGACTGCCTTGCCGTCATAGAAATAGAGCCCGGTCACCGCATAGTTCGAGCGCGGCTTATCCGGCTTTTCCTCGATCGTCGCAGCGTTGCCCGCGGCATCGAACGAGACGACGCCGTACGCGCCCGGATTGGCGACATAGTAGCCGAACACCGTGGCGCCTGCCTGCCGAACCGACGCGTTCCTGAGCAGCTCGACCAGGCCGTGGCCGTAAAAGATGTTGTCGCCCAGAACGAGCGCAGAGGGCCGGTCGCCGATGAAGTCCGCACCGATATGGTACGCCTGCGCCAGCCCCTCGGGCTTGGGCTGGATCGCATAAGTCAGCTCGATACCCAGCTCCGACCCGTCACCGAGCAGCGCCTGGAACGCGAGCTGATCCTGCGGAGTGGTGATCACGAGGATTTCGCGTATTCCGGTGAGCAAAAGCGTCGACAACGGATAATAAATCATCGGCTTGTCGTAGACGGGCATCAACTGTTTCGAAGTTGCCTTGGTCAGCGGATAAAGCCGCGTTCCCGAGCCTCCGGCCAGTATGATCCCCTTGCGCACGCTGCCCCCGCGTCTGATTCGCCCTTGTCATAACGCTTTGAAACATCGCGTCCACCAGACCTGCGACATTGCATCCGGCGCGGCGCAGCTTCAGGGTTTTGATCCCATTCTGATGCGGTGTGTGCTTATCCCTTTCGTATTGCCTGCCAATGGTCCAAGCTATCCCGGTCGGGGCAGCGCTTGCCATCGACAGCCGGGCGACCGGCACACCTGAGGGGCCGCATGGTGATAGGGCGCATGGATACGGTGCGGGCGACGCTGGCGTCCGAGCAGGCAGCAAAACCGATTCCGAAAGCGGTTCTGCGGCTGCGGATGTGCTTTGTTCTGGTCTTTCTGGATCTCTTCGCGATCGTCGCGGGCTTCGCCACGGTCAGTCTGCTACGTCTTCACGGCAATTTCTACGATGGCGGCGCGGGGGCGCAGCTGCTGATCCTGGCGCCGACATTCGCGCTCGTTTCGCTGTTCGTGCGTGCCTATTCGCCGATGTTGATCAACGATTTGTGGGAAAGCGTCGGCCGTGCGGTCCATGCGATGATCGTTGCCGCGGCAGCGACCGTCCTGATCGCCTTCTTCCTCAAGATCGGCGGAAACTGGTCCCGGCTCACATACATCTGCTGTGTTTTCGTCTCCGGATTCTTCAGCATGGTGCTGCGCTATACCTTCGGCAAGCACGCCTCCTTCCTGATCGGCGGCGAGCCGTACGAGATCCTGCGGCTGCATGACGGGCCGGGCGGGGTGATCCCGGAGAAGGACACCGGATCTTTCGCACTGCTCTCGCACGAGGACTTCGACCCCACGAGCCTGTCGCTCGCCGGTTATGAGCGCTTCGCCAAGACGATCGAATATGCCGACCGCGTGGTCGTCGATTGTCCGATCGAACGGCGGCACTATTGGGCGCGGGCGCTCAAGGGAACCGACATTCAGGGCGAGGTCGTGACGCCCGAATTCGCCGAGCTCAATCCGCTCGGCTGCGGTTTCTATAAAGGAATACCCACGCTGATCGTCTCGCGAGAGGCGCTCGAACTCAAGGATCGGCTGGTCAAGCGGACGATTGATATCGTGATCGCCGGGCTGACCCTTCTGCTGTTGTCGCCGCTGCTGTTGATCTGCGCGCTGATCATCCGGCTTCAGGATGGGGGACCGGTGTTTTTCCGCCAGACCCGCGTGGGTCAGTCGAACAGCCAGTTCCGGATCTTCAAGTTTCGCAGCATGTCCGTTAACGGCGGCGACGAGCAGGGCAGCCGCTCAACTTCGCGCACCGATGAACGGATCACGCGCTTCGGCCGCTTTATGCGCGCGAGCAGCATCGATGAGCTGCCGCAGCTTCTCAATGTTATCAGGGGCGACATGAGCATAGTGGGTCCGCGTCCACACGCATTGGGATCGACCGCCGAGAACCTATTGTTCTGGGATATCGACGACCGCTACTGGCACCGTCATGCGCTGAAGCCCGGTCTGACCGGTCTTGCCCAGGTGCGCGGCTATCGCGGCGCGACGCTGAGCAAGGACGATCTGCTGAACCGGCTCCAGTCGGACCTCGAGTACATGCGATCGTGGAACGTCTGGCTGGACTTCGCGATCATGATGCGCACCTTCAAGGTGCTGACTCACAAGAACGCCTACTGATCCGGCCATGGCCCCTCCGATTGCCCAGCTGACCCCGCCTGCTTATGGTGGACCCTCGATCCAACGAGACCAGCCCTGCGCACGCCCGAGAGCGACCGAGATTTCCAGTTTCATCGCAAGAGACTTCGCTGATGGCTAGTACGCCGATCGATCTGATCGAAAATGCACCGCTCTACAGTGCCCGTTCGCCTGCTGCGCGCTTTCGCCTGGGCCGGTATGCAGGAACGGGACCATCGCGCAGGCGCAAGGTCGCCTATTATCTCATACTCGCGTTTCTTACCGGATTTTGCTGTCTCGCATTCGGGGTGACTTACGGAAATCCGTTTTTCCTGGTCGCGCCGCTGGCGATGCTGAGCGTCGCCGCCTTGTGGGCGATGCCGGACATGCGCCATCCTCCCGTTCGGCTGCTGCGGTCGCTCATGACCGTTATGCTCTTTCTCTATCTGTGCTGGCCGGATTATATCGCGCTCGTGATCGGCGATTTGCCGTGGATCTCGGCCGCGCGCCTGACGTGTATTCCGCTTGCGGCCGTCCTGCTGCTCTGCGCCTTCGGATCGCACAGTTTCCGTGCGCAGATGATCGATATCTTCCGGGGCGACCGGTTGATCGTCTGGTTGTTCCTGGCTTTCGTCGCTTACGCTGCGCTATCAGTGTTCTTTTCAAGCGAACCGATTTTTTCGTTCAACAAGTTTCTGGTGCTGACATATTCGGCGACAGTACCGTTCTTCGCTGCGATATACCTGTTCAATACACCGGGCCGCGTCAGGATTTTCGCCTATTATCTTCTTGCGATCGCCAGCTACAACATCCTCATCGGGTTGATCGAGTCGGCGAACAGCGCCCTGCCATGGGCAAAGAGCATCCCCAGTTTTCTCACGATCGAAGACGAGCAAATCAGCGCGCGGCTGACCGGAATGATGCGGAGCGCATCCAATCAATACCGGGTGGGAAGCCGGTTCAGCACGTCGATCGGTCTCGGTGAATATTTTGGATTTGCGCTCCCGTTCATGCTTCATCTGTTTTTCAACGAAAAGTCGATCGCAGCGAAGCTTCTGGTCGCGTTGATTATACCCCCGATGCTTTACGTCGTGATCAAGACCGACTCGCGCCTTGGATTCATCTGCTTCGTTTCATCAATACTGCTGTATGTATTTTATCAGGCGGCCGTCATCTGGCGCAATCGTCCTACGAACATCTTCGCACCGGCAATCCTGTTCATGTATCCGTTGATGATGGTGATGTTCGTTGGCCTGACGTTTTTCTGGCATCGCCTGCACCTGATGGTCTTCGGCGGGGGCGCGGCGCAATTCAGCACACAGGCGCGCCAGGAGCAGTGGGCGAAAGGCATCCCGATGATCCTGTCCCGACCATGGGGCCATGGCCTCGGAACGGCCGCGGACACGCTGCAGTATTACGCTATCGGCACCGACTTTCTGACGATCGATTCGTATTATCTGTCGGTCCTGCTCGAATTCGGCATCCCGCTCTTTTTCGTATTTTACGGCTTGTTTGTCTGGACGGCAGGCCGGTCAGTGGTGGCGGCGTTGAAGACACGCGACGCGGATGTGGCTTATCTTGCTGCAATCGGTATCGCGCTCACCAATTTCGTCATCGACAAGTCGGTGTACTCGCAGCAGGAAAACCACACGCTCGCGTATATCCTGCTCGGCATCGCAGTGGCATTGCTGCGGCGGCATGCTTTCGAGACCGGCAGGCTCCCGTCCCCGCCGAGCGAAAGGTCGCTCTATGCTCCGTTCGATCAGGACTATAGCAAGGATTGGGAGCGGCACCCGATCAGGCAAGCCTGATTTTCAGGCACTGGTCGTCAGCGTCTCGGTGAAGTCTAGCGCGCCGCGATCGGTTCCGCGGGTTCCCTCGTTTTGCGCGGACCGAGCCATTGACCGGTGAGGACGTTTATACCGACGACGCGGTACACCAGGATGATATTCGCCAGGTTGCCGGCCACCGGCACGCAGGCGGTGGCGACAGCCAAGCCATAGAGCCCGAAGAAATGCGCCGCGATCGGCCCAAGCACCAGCAGTCCGGCCGTCACCGTCGAGGAGATCGCGAGATTGAGCTTCTCGTGCCCGCTCATCGCGAGGACAAGTCCCGCAGGACCGCCGGCGATCGTCAGCAACTGGCCCACCAGGAAAATCCGCAGGAGCACGAGCGCAGCCCGGAATTCCGGCCCGATCAGGCCAAGCAAGAGCCCTCCCGCAAGAAACAGCCCTACCACCAGCGGCAACAACAGCAGGATCACCAACCGGGTCGAGGACCGCGTGAGTCGCGCCACGCGCTGATAGTCCTCAAGCGCGATCGCGGCGCTGATCTGCGAGGTGAAGACGTTGTAAAGACCCGTCGCGCTGAACGACAAGGCCGTACCGATCTGAAACGCGACCCGGAACAGCCCCGCCTCGTACACGCCGAGTGCAGCCGCCGCGGTCGCCAGACTGTACCAATCGGCGATGTTCATCGCGATCGTGGTCAGCCACAGCGGCAGCGACGTGCGCAGCAGCCTGCTGAACGGCACGTTCAGCGCATCCGGCTGGGACCCGATGAAGCGCAGCGATCGCCATAATCCGAACAGCGCCACCACCCAACCCGCACCAAGCGTCGCGTAAAGGACCGACTGCAACCCGTGAAGCATGCCGAGCGCGAGCATTCCGGTCACGATCGTGGGGATCGCGAGCACATCGACGCATTGTGCGACCAGATGCTCACCCTGCGAGCGCAGGATCGCCGCGGTCATGCGCGTTCCGGTCCGACCGATCAGGATCGCGCCTATCAACAGCACCCCGTACGGGGGCAGCGTGCCGTGGAACAAGACGTTCTTGACCAGGCCTTGCGTCGCGAACAGCAGAAGCGCGATCAAAAACCCTGCGCCCAGCGAATAGCCCAGCGCGCGCAGCAGAGAGGCCGGCGCCAGCGGCACCTTGTATGCGACGGCGGCCGAGAAATAGCGGACCGACGCCAGGTCCATGCCGCCGACCGCGATCGTCGAACAGAAGATCGCGGTCTGTGCGACCAGCGCATATTGTCCGTTGGCAAGCGGACCGAAGTTGTGACCGATGTAATATGCGACCGCGAAACTCGCGATGACCGAAGCGCCGCGTACGCCGATCGAAACCAAAGCTTGAAAATGCGACCTGAAGTAAGCGATCATCAACAGGTCTACCCGATCCTCAAGGCTCAGGCGCCCCCGCCGTTCCTCACGGCGCGCGATACTACGCCCCGGTTACCATGACATCTGCGCGGTACCGACAAGATGATCAACTGGGCGAATCAATCCAAAACGGACGCGTCCTTGTGTCAGGCGAGCACCAAGACCGATCCGATTCGATCGATCGCCAAACGCGTGGCGTCGGTTCAGACGCCCAACAGCGCAAAACTGTCATGGCGCATGACAGCGCGGCCGAGCCGGTCGGTGAACTGCACGATGATCGGCGGATCGACGCGACGGGTAATTCCCCACATGTAATAACCGTAGACGACCGCCTCGCGGTATTGCAGCCATGCCTCTTCCTCGCTCGGCATCTCGAAACCGAAACCGCGCATGCGGGCGAGATAATCGCCCAGCAAGCGGCGTTCCTCGGTGGCCGCGAGCTCGACCGGGAGAACGGCGCATAAATGATAGGCTACGTCGACCGACCAGCCGCCGCGCTGGATCACCTGCCAGTCGATCAAGCCCGACCCCTGCTCGGTGCGGAATATATTGCCCGCGTGGGCGTCGCCATGGACAAGGAACTCGGGGCGTGCGGCGTTCTTGTCGGCGAGTGCTTTCATGCCTTCTCTGAGACGCGCGCCATTGCGCACTGCGGGCGCCAGATTGTCGCCGCGAGGACCGTCAAGCAACTCCTGAAGAATTTCGACGGTGATGTGCTGCATGCGCGCAAGTTCGGCGGCGCGTGGGCGGACCCACGGCGTCTGCTTGAGCAGCGCACTGCCCGAGTGGAGCCGCGCGATCTGCTCGAGGCTGCTCGCGGCCTGGTCGGCGGTGAAGGCTTCGAGCGCCGAGCAGAACCGGCCGCCAGCGGCGATCAGGTCGCGCATGATCAACACGCTTTGCTGGGTGTCGCGATCGGTCACCACCGCGACCGCGATGGGCACCTGCACATCGAGCTTGGGCGCCAGATTGATGTAGAAATCGCCTTCGAGCACGCAAGTCGAACCGCCTTTCGCGGTCGCCTCGTCGACATCGAGCAGCCCCTTTAGACAGAAGCCCTGCGGTGACGGATCTCCCTCGAACCTGACCGCGAATCGCACCTTGGTCGCCACGGTCTTGATCAGTTCGACCGTCTCCACCGTGGTAACCGCCCTGCCGCCGCTGACCGACGCGAGCGCCTGGGTCAGCCATGCGGGATCTAGCGCCGCGGAGAGCGTCTCGGGCACCTCCAAATTCAGCTCCACCGGCGCGGCATTTTGGGGCTCTGCACTCGCCATGATCGTCTCTCCCGGGCATCCGAACCGCGCATCTGTTGCTTGACGCAGTTCGCTATTTCGTTTCATCCTTCGCAATACAGAATTTGAAGGCGTTTCCGTGTCAGCGCAATTGTCCCGGAAACGCAAGCACGCCGTTAAAAAAGGTTTTGGGGAGAGACATGGGTAAGCCGCTTGAAGGCATCAAAGTCGTCGAAGTCGCGATGTGGGCCTTTGTGCCCGCGTGTGGCGGGATGCTCGCAGATCTCGGCGCGGAGGTGATCAAGGTCGAGCCGCCGACCGGTGACCCTCTGCGAGGCCTCAAGATCGGCGCGTTCCAGTCCGCCGGCGGGCGCGACATCGATTACTCGTGGGAGAGCTACAACCGCGGCAAACGCTCGATCACGCTCGATCTCAAGCAGGAAGCCGGGCGCGAGGTGCTCTACAAGCTGGTTGAGGACGCTGA
>CAJCHR010000121.1 GCA_903970225.1 Actinobacteria bacterium 21-64-8
CGCGGCTGGCCCTTCTTGCCCTCGAGGCTTTCGAGCATCGCGGTTTCTTCGCCGCAAATGTACGCGCCTGCGCCGCGATGGACGAAGCAATCGAAATCGTAGCCCGAGCCGGCGGCGTTCTTGCCGAGCAGGCCGGCATCATAAGCCTCCTGCACGGCGGCGAACAATGTCTCGGCCTCGCGGATGTATTCACCGCGGATGTAGATGTAGGCCGCGCGGGCACCCATCGCGAAGCCGGCGACCAGCGCGCCTTCGATCAGCTTGTGCGGATCGTGGCGGATGATCTCACGGTCCTTGCACGAACCGGGCTCGGACTCGTCGGCGTTGATGACCAGGAAGCTGGGCTTGGGATTGCCGAGGTGATCCTTCGGCGGCTCCTTGGGCATGAAGCTCCACTTCATGCCGGTCGGGAAGCCGGCGCCGCCGCGACCGCGCAAGCCGCTCGCCTTCATCTCAGCGATGATCGTGTCGCGGCCCTTTGCGATCAGGTCCTTGGTGTTGTCCCAGTCGCCGCGCGCCTGCGCGGCGGACAGGCCCCACGGCTGGTAGCCGTAGACGTTGGTGAAGATGCGGTCCTTGTCAGCAAGCATGGCTTACCACTCCGCCCGATAATCGTGGTTCTCGCCGACCATCGCGGTGAGGTTCGAGAGCGCGCCCACCGGTTCGACCGTGTGGCGCCCGGGCTCCTGTGTGCCGGTCTTCGGCGTCTCGCCGCGTGCCAACGCATCGAGGATCACGTCGAGCCGCTCGGGCGTCAGGTCTTCGTAATTGTCGTCGTTGATCTGGACCATCGGTGCCGACGAGCAGTTGCCCATGCATTCGACCTCGGTCAGCGTCCACAGTCCGTCGTCGCTGACGTGGCCCTTGTGCATCCCGCGCTTCTCGCAGGTCGCCATGATATCGTCCGATCCGCGCAGCATGCACGGCGTGGTTCCGCAGACCTGGACGTGGAAGCGGCCGACCGGCGCGAGATTGTACATCATGTAGAACGTCGCGACTTCGAGCACGCGCACGATCGGCATACCGAGGTACTTGGCGACGTACTCGATCACCGGGATCGGCAGCCAGCCTTGCGTGGTCGTCTCTTCGCCGACCTGCCGCTGGGCATAATCGAGCAGCGCCATCACTGCCGAGCGCTGACGCCCTTCGGGATAGCGCGCGATCGCGGCTTTCGCCTTGGCGTCCCAGTCTGAGGTGAACGCGAAGCCGCCCCAGCGCGCGCGCAGCTCGGGACTATCGGGTTCGAGGAAACGTTCGGCCACTTATACGTCCCTGATTAGATCTCGTTCGATGCCCGGTCGGGCCTGCGGACCATATCCGCAAACCCGCTCTGCAACATCGCCGACCATGTTTCGCCCATGCTCCGACACGCGCTGTGAAGCAATGCCGCAACGCGGCAAAGCCGCGAAAAATCGCGCGCTTCGGCTCACCCGTGGCGCTTGCGTTTGATCCAGATATCCTGCGCGTAAAGCACCAGCTCGAACCCGCCGATCCCGGCGACGAGCATCGGCAGCGTCTCGGTTGGCTTCATGCCCGCATAAAACTCGACGAAGAAGCACACTGCCAGCGCGAGGCCAGTCAGTGCCGCCCAGACGCGCATCAATTCGAAGGTCCCCACCGCTTTCATCGTATGAACTCCACCCGGCTGCATTTCCCGTCCACGAAACTGTAGACCGACATGACCTCGAAGGGCTCGGTGGTGGACGAACGGAACACCCGCTCGTGCAGCACCGCGTACGGTCCGAGTTCGTAGCCGGAGAGGATGTCCGCGCGGTTCTCGGGAAACTCGGCGAACATCGCCTTGAGGCCGGCGCGAGTCCCTTCCTTGCCTTCGCGCACGACCGCGCCGCGATAGGAGGCCTCGCAGGCGTCCTCGGTCATCAGCGCGACGTAGGCGTCGGCATCCTGTGCGTTGTAATGCGCGATCATCTGCTCGGCGATGGCCAAACTCACCGATCGCATTCCCCGAACACGATATCGAGCGCGCCCAGGATCGCGGTGACGTCGGGCAGCATGTGGCCCTTCGAGATGTAGTCCATCGCCTGGAGGTGCGAAAACGCGGTCGGGCGGATCTTGCAGCGGTACGGCTTGTTGCTGCCGTCCGAGACCAGATAGACGCCGAACTCGCCCTTGGGGCTCTCGGTCGCGACGTAGACCTCGCCCGCGGGCACGTGGAATCCCTCGGTGTAGAGCTTGAAGTGATGGATCAGCGCTTCCATCGACTGCTTCATCTCGCCGCGCTTGGGCGGCACGACCTTGCGGTCGGACGAGGCGATCGGCCCTTCGGGCATCTCGGTCAGGCACTGCTTCATGATGCGCGCCGACTGGCGCACTTCCTCGACGCGAACCATGAACCGGTCATAGCAGTCGAACTTCGTGCCGACGGGGACGTCGAATTCCATCCGGTCATAGACGTCGTAAGGCTGGCTCTTGCGGATATCCCAGGGGATGCCCGAGCCGCGGATCATCGGGCCCGAGAAGCCCCAGCGGATCGCGTCTTCCTTGCTGACCACCGCAATATCGACGTTGCGCTGCTTGAAGATGCGGTTGTCGACGACAAGGCTCATCGCGTCGTCGAACAGTTCGGGCAGGCGCGTGTCGAGCCAGTCGGCGATGTCGGTGAGCAGCTTGAGCGGCACGTCCTGGTGCACGCCGCCGGGGCGCAGCCAGGCATGGTGCATCCGCGCGCCGCTCATGCGCTCGAAGAAGCCCAGGCAATCCTCGCGGATTTCGAACAGCCACAGGTTCGGCGTCATCGCGCCGACGTCCATGACGTGGCTGCCCAGGTTGAGCATATGGTTGCAAATGCGCGTCAGCTCGGCGAACAGCACGCGCAGATATTGCGCGCGGATCGGCACTTCGATGTTGAGCAGCTTCTCGATCGCGAGGACGTAGCTGTACTCCATCGCCAGCGGCGAGCAGTAGTCGAGCCGGTCGAAGTACGGGAGCGCCTGAAGGTAGGTCTTGTGCTCGATCAGCTTCTCGGTCCCGCGGTGAAGCAAGCCGATGTGCGGATCCATCCGCTCGATCACTTCGCCATCGAGTTCCAGCACCAGTCGCAGCACGCCGTGCGCGGCCGGGTGCTGCGGGCCGAAGTTGATCGTGTAATTGTTGACGACGTCGCCGTCAGTGGTCGGCGACTGGTCGAGGGTGAGGCTCATGCGCCTTCCTTCTTGTCTGCAGCAGGCGGATCGATCCGCTTGGCGGCCGCGGCGTTGGCTGCGTCACCCGCGCCGGTGTCCGACGGCTTTTCGGTCGTCGTCGCTGGAGGGGCCGGCGGAGGCGGAGGCGGCGCGGGCGCCTTCTCGTCGCCGGGCAGCACGTAATCCGCGCCTTCCCACGGGCTCATGAAGTCGAAGCTGCGGAAATCCTGCGGCAGCGAGACCGGCTCGTAAACCACGCGCTGGTCCTCTTCCGAGTACCGCAGCTCGACATAGCCGGAGAGCGGGAAGTCCTTGCGAAACGGGTGCCCCTCGAAACCGTAATCGGTGAGGATGCGGCGCAAGTCCGAATTGCCGGCGAAGAGCACGCCGTAAAGGTCAAACACCTCGCGCTCGAGCCAGCCCGCGACCGGCCACAGCGTGGTTACCGTCGGCACCGGCGTACGCTCGGTGGCGTTCACTTTGACGAGGATGCGGTGGTTCTTCGTCAGCGAGAGCAGCATGTAGACGACTTCGAAGCGCTCGGCCCGCGACGGGTAATCGACGCCCGCGATCTCCATCAGCTGCTGGTATTCATGCTCATCGCGCAGCAGGCGCAGCGCGTCCTCGATCCGGTCTCGCGCGACGGTGAGCACGATCTCGCCGTGCTCCTCCTTGGAGGCTACCAGCCATGACCCCAGTGCGGCAGACAAGCCGTCAAGCACGCCATCGTTTGACGCAATTCTGGGTGCGGAATGAACAACGCTCATCGATCCAGCGATCCCACGCGGCGGATCTTCCGCTGCAGCTGCATCACGCCGTAAAGAAGCGCCTCGGCAGTCGGAGGGCACCCGGGCACGTAGATGTCGACCGGCACGATCCGGTCGCACCCGCGCACGACCGAGTACGAATAGTGGTAATACCCGCCGCCGTTCGCGCAGGATCCCATCGAGATCACGTACTTGGGGTCCGACATCTGGTCGTAGACCTTGCGCAGCGCCGGGGCCATCTTGTTGCACAGCGTGCCCGCGACGATCATCACGTCCGACTGGCGCGGGGACGCGCGCGGGGCGGCGCCGAAGCGCTCCATGTCGTAGCGCGGCATGTTGACGTGGATCATCTCGACCGCGCAGCAGGCGAGACCGAAGGTCATCCACCACAGCGAGCCGGTGCGCGCCCACTGGAACAGGTCCTCGGTCGAGGTGATCAGGAAGCCCTTGTTCGAGACTTCGTTGTTGATGTCGTAAAGGAAGCCAGCGTCAGGCGCGACGACCGCGCCCTCGGGAGAGTGCCCGGCGGCACGGGTTTGGGTCACGTCGATCATTCCCAGTCCAACGCTCCCTTTTTCCACGCATAAGCAAGCCCGATCGCAAGCTCGCCGAGGAAGACCATCATCGTGATCCAGCCCGCCCATTTCGTGACGTTTAGCGACACCGCCCAAGGGAACAGGAACGCGGCCTCGAGGTCGAACACGATGAACAGGATCGCGACGAGGTAAAACCGCACGTCGAACTGGCTGCGCGGGTCTTCGAAGGCGGGGAAGCCGCATTCGTACTCGCTGAGCTTGTCGGCGGTCGGGTTGTGCGTGCCGGTCAGCCGCGCGGCGCCGATCGGCAGGAACACGAACGCGGAGGACAGGCCGCCGGCGATCACCAGGAAGATCAGGATCGGGAGGTACTGCGACAGATCGACCACAGCGTGACACTCGTTTTTCCGGGCGGACTCGCCCAAGGACATTCCGGCAGTTAGTCCCGGCTTTGCCGCGGTGCAAGCCCGGCTTGAACCGCGTGTGTACCCCTCCCACATGGACGGTAACACAGAGACTTTCGGGCAATCCGGCGCCCGTTACTATCTGACCCACCGGCGGTTCGTCAGTTGCCAATACCGCAGCGCAGCATTAAGCGGATCGGCAGTTTCTGTCCAACGCGATTAACGAAAGTCACTCGAGCTATGCCTGCTCTGTCCGCCAACGATCCGGTTGTCATCCTTTCCTATGCCCGCACACCGATGGGCGGCCTGCAGGGCGTGTTCGCCGACGTGTCCGCGACCGATCTGGGCGCGACCGCAGTCAAGGCCGCTGTCGAACGTGCCGGGGTGAAGGGTGAGGACGTCGAGCGCATCTATATGGGCTGCGTGCTTCCGGCGGGCCTCGGCCAGGCCCCTGCCCGCCAGGCCGCGCTCAAGGCCGGCCTGCCGCTCTCGGTCCAGGCGACGACGGTCAACAAGGTCTGCGGCTCGGGCATGCAGACGGTGATGATGGGCGCCGAGGCGCTTGCCGCCGGCTCGAACGACATCGTCATCGCGGGCGGCATGGAGAGCATGACCAATGCGCCTTACCTGCTCAAGAAGCACCGCGGAGGCGCGCGCGCCGGGCATGACACCGCTTACGACCACATGTTCCTCGACGGGCTCGAAGATGCTTACGAAGGCGGCTCGATGGGCTCCTTCGCGCAAGTCATCGCCGACGAGTACCAGCTGACCCGCGAATCGCAGGACGCCTACACGATCGAATCGCTGCGCCGCGCGCAGAGCGCGATCGCCGACGGCAGCTTCGCGGATGAAATCGCCGCCGTAACGGTCAAGACCCGCGGCGGCGACGTGATCGTCGACACCGACGAGCAGCCCGGCAAGGGCCGTCCGGACAAGATCCCGACGCTCAAGGCCGCGTTCGCCAAGGACGGCACGATCACCGCGGCAAGCTCGAGCTCGATCTCCGACGGCGCCGCCGCGATGGTGCTGACTCGCGAGAGCGTGGCCAAGGAAAAGGGCCTGACCCCGCTCGCGAAAATCGTGGCCGTCGCCGGTCATGCGCACGAGCCGCAGCGCTTTCCGACCACGCCCGCCAAGGCGATCACCAAGCTGCTCGACAAGGCCGGCTGGGCGCTCGGCGATGTCGACCTGTTCGAGATCAACGAGGCGTTCGCCTGCGTCGCGATGTTCGCGATGCATGATCTCGGCATTTCGCACGACAAGATCAACGTCCACGGTGGTGCCACCGCGCTCGGTCATCCGATCGGCGCTTCGGGCACGCGGATCATCGTCACGCTGCTGGGCGCTCTGAAGGAAAAGGGCTTCAAGCGAGGCGTTGCCTGTCTGTGCATCGGCGGCGGCGAGGCCACGGCGGTCGCGGTCGAACTCGTCTGACAAGGCGCCGGGGCCGGGGTCAGCACCATCGGCCCCTCCCATTTGCATTGTAAGCTCTTGTTAGGACTATGCGTTTAGGCACCGGGCTTCCCCTGGGAGCGCCGGCCGAACGTGATCTCGATCCTGACCTGCATTGGTACGCGCCACGACCCGTGGCTCGTGACCCTCGCGATGGTGATCTGCTTGATCGGCGCCCGCGCAACCGTGTCGCTGGTGCGGCACGCGGCGGTCGAGCGCGGCTCGGTGAAGTACGCATGGATCTTCTTCTCCGCGATCGTGATCGGGACCACGGCGTGGACCGCGCACTCGGTGTCGGTGCTCGGCTATATCTCGGACGGGCCGACATGGTTCGATCCGACGTTGACGATCGGCTCGCTGCTGATCTCGATGACCGGCGCCTATCTGGCGCTGGTGCTTGCATCGCTCCCCGCCCCGAAAGCCGCTCCCGCACTGGGCGGAGCGCTGCTCGGGCTGACGATCGCCGTGATGCACTACACCGGGATGCTGGCTTACCGCGTCGATGGGATCGTCCGCTGGGATCCTCACATGGTTGCGGTCTCGGTGATCTTGAGCTGCGTGCTGTGCGCGGTCGCTCTGGGCATACTGAGGGCACAGGTTGCAAGCCGGCGACGCGACCTGTCAGCAAGCCTGCTGCTCGTTGCGGCGATGCTCGCGATGCATTTCACCGGCATGACCGCGATGAAGATCGTCCCGTTCGGCCCGGTGCAGCCCGAAGACGCGAACGAGCACGTCGCAGCGCTGGCGATCGCTATTGCCGCCGGACTGATCATCTTCGCCGGCAGTTTCGCCGGCCTGATCGACTCGCGTAACCGGCGCGAGGCCGGTGAGCAGATGGCCGCGCTCGCGCTGGTCGATCGATCGACCGGATTTCCCAATCGCGCCGCGTTCAGGGCACAAGTCCGCGAGCGTTGCCAGTCCACCCCGCCTGGCGATCGCTTCGCGATCATCGCGATGGATATCGCCAACATGCCCGCGATCAGCGAGCAGTTCGGAACGCGCATCGCCGATCTGGTGCTTCAGGCAACCGGCAACCGCATACTCCAGGCGCGCAAACAGGGCGTGTTCCTCGCCCGCACGGGCGAAGCGCGGTTCTGCGGTGTGGGAAGAGTAACCAACCGTGCGGAAATGCTGCTTCGCGCGAGCAAGCTCCACGCCACGCTGTGTCGGGATCTGCTGATCGAGGGCATCGAGATCGCCGTCGACATCCGTCTGGGCGGGGTGGTCTATCCAGACGATGCGGCAGAACCGGAGTTGCTGTTCGGCAAGATGCAGGCCGTCCTCGCCCGAGCCATCGCCGATCCACTCCGGCCGATCGCGATTCCCGACGAGGTCGCCGATGCCTTTGCGCGCCGCCGTCTCGCAGTCTCGGCGGCACTGCGCGGTGCTTTGGCCCGCGGTGAGTTCGAGCTGCTGTACCAGCCGCAAGTCCGGATCACCGATCGCCATGTGGCCGGTTACGAGGCGCTGCTGCGCTGGCATCACCCGGTGCTCGGCACGGTCTCGCCCGCGGAATTCATCCCCGCGGCCGAGGAGACCGGCGGGATCCTTTCGATCGGAGAGTGGATTCTGCACACCGCCTGCCGCGAAGCGACATGCTGGCCGGAGCACCAGCGCGTCGCGGTCAACGTCTCCGTGCTGCAGCTGCGTCAGCCCGACATGGCCGAGCAGGTGCGTGCCGCATTGGCCGCGAGCGGCCTCTCGCCCGACCGGCTGGAGATCGAGCTGACCGAATCGCTCCTGATAGAGGACCGCTCGCGCGCGCACCACGTGCTGCGCCAGATCAAGGCGCTCGGCGTGCGGCTGGCGCTCGACGATTTCGGCACGGGTTACTCGTCGATGGACGTGCTGCGCATCGGCCTGTTCGACAAGGTCAAGCTCGACAAGAGTTTCGTCGCCGACATCGAGACCGAACCGCAGGCCTGCGCCATTCTTCGCGCGATGCTGGCGCTCGGCCGCGAACTGTCGATGCCGATCCTGGCCGAAGGCGTCGAGACCGACGAGCAGCTTGCGATCCTGCAGCGCGAAGGCTGCGACAAGGTGCAGGGCTATCTTACCGGCCGGCCGATGTCGGTATCGATGATCGCCGCGCGGCGGGACCCGGCAACGGCGCGAGCATGAACCCTGGGCTCAGGGGTTCGCCACGCCCCACAACCTGTCCTGCGGCAGGTAGCCGACATGCCCCGCTCCGGTATCGAGCCGGCACCACCCTCCCCCGCAGTCACCGAGCTTGCCGACGACGCCGGGCTCGACCCGCCACATCACATTGCCCTCACCGCCCGCCGCGGTGCGCATTTCGGCAAGGCCGGTTCCGGTCACGACCGCGGTGCGGTCGGGAGAAAGGAACTGCGCGAGGACCCAGCTGGTCGCGCCGTCCTGGTCCTGGATCATCCGCCAGCTCTCCTTGACCCGGATCACCTTGAGCGGCAGCTGCTGGCGCTGATAGAGCCAGGCGATCGGATATTCCTTCGCCGGGCCCTTGCGCGCATTCATCGCCTTCGCGCGGATCGAGGCCCAGTAGGGCACCGGGCGATCGACCGCGCGCGCCGGCTCCGACAGACTAGCAAGACCGAGCGAGCCGAGCCCGACGATCGCTAAGCTGAGGACGATGGAGCGCATCTCCGATGAATACCCGCTCGGCGTTTCGCGTTGCAACCCGCTTGACCGCGAAGGCCTGTGGAGAATAGCGCGATGCCTCCATGTCCGCCATCAACGACCCCTCTTCGCTTCGTCGATTCGTCGGACGCCCCCGCGTCGTGGTCACGCGCCGGCTGCTGCCCGAGACAGAGGCGCGCATGGCGGAGCTGTTCGATACGCAGCTCAATCCGGATGATCGCCCGCTCACCCGCAATGCGCTGATCGCCGCCATGCGCGACGCCGACGTGATCGTCCCCACCGTCACCGACCGGATCGAAGCGGAGATGATCGGAGCGGCAGGCGAACGCCTGCGACTGATCGCGAATTACGGCGCGGGCACCGATCACATCGCGCTGAGCGCCGCGCGGGCTTCGCGCATCCTCGTCACCAACACCCCGTCGGTGTTCACCGATGACACTGCGGACCTGACGATGGCGATGATCATCTCGGTGCCGCGCCGACTGCCCGAGAGCGGCCGGCTGCTTCAGACCGGCGGATGGAACGGCTGGAAGCCATCGGCGCTGCTCGGCGCGTCGCTGGGAAGCAAGCGGCTGGCAATACTGGGTATGGGCCGGATCGGTCAGGCGGTGGCGCACCGCGCGCGCGCCTTCGGGTTGGAGATCGTCTACCACAACCGTCATCCGCTCTCCGCCGCGATCGAGAACATGTTCGGCGCGCGTTATGAGCCGGACATCGACCGTCTTGTCGCACAGGCCGATATCCTGACGCTGCACTGCCCGGCAGGCCGCGAGACGCACCATGTGCTGGATGCCGCGCGGATCGCAGCGATGAAGCCCGGCGCGGTCGTGATCAACACCGGGCGAGGCGACCTGATCGACGAGGACGCACTGATCGCCGCGCTCGAGTCAGGCCACCTCTCCGGCGCGGGCCTCGACGTCTATCCCCGCGAACCCGACGTGAACCCGCGCCTGCTCGCCTTGCCCAATGTGATGCTGATGCCCCACATCGGCAGCGCCACCAGGGAAGGCCGCACCACCGCCGGTGAGCGACTCATCGCCAATATTCGATTTTGGGCAGACGGACACCTGCCGCGCGATCAGGTGCTGGATGGGTGGGCCTGAGGACTTTGCCGTCGTCCGATAAAGGGGGTGAGCCCGGGATGGCCCACCCCCACGACGCATTGCGGCGCCGCCCGCCCCCAGCCGATCATCCGGGTCGCTATCGATGATCCACCAGGAGCAAGTCTGGTATTTCGCGGCGATCCTCTCGCGAACCGTCCGAATCGTGAATAGTATTTCACGGCCGAACTTGCCACGAAAATTGATCTTTGTTTCGTTAGGCCGCCGGACACGATGTGAAGTTGCCGTGACGGCCTTATCGAGCCCGCGGAATCAGACGAGCCGCGCCTGGCGCACCGCCGCTTCGATGAACCCCGAAAACAGCGGGTGGGGCTCGAACGGGCGGCTCTTGAGTTCGGGATGGAACTGGACACCGACGAACCAGGCATGGTCCGGCCGCTCGACGATTTCAGGCAGGAGCCCGTCTGGGGACATGCCGGAAAACACCAGCCCGCCTGACTCCAGCGCATCCTTGTACGCGCCGTTGACTTCATAGCGGTGACGGTGGCGCTCGGAGATCGTGGTCGCACCGTAAATCGCCGCAACGTGGCTGTTGCCGTTGAGCCGTGCCTCGTAAGCACCCAGCCGCATCGTCCCGCCAAGGTCGCCGCCGGCGGCACGGGTCTGGAGCCCCTCGTCGCTCATCCATTCGGTGATGATGCCGACCACCGGCTCATCGGTCTGCCCGAACTCGGTGGAGGAGGCGTCGGGGATTCCCGCGGTGTTCCGCGCGCCCTCGATGCAGGCCATCTGCATGCCCAGGCATATCCCGAAGAACGGCACGTTGCGCTCGCGCGCGAAGCGCACGCTGGCGATCTTGCCCTCGGTCCCGCGCTCGCCGAAGCCGCCAGGCACGAGGATGCCGTGCATCGGCTCGAGCATCGAGGTGATCTCGGCATGGTCGCGCTCGAAGATCTCGGCGTCGATCCAGCGGATGTTGACCTTGACCCGGTTGGCCATGCCGCCGTGGACCAGCGCCTCGTTCAGCGACTTGTACGCGTCGGGCAGCCCGACGTACTTGCCGACCACGCCGATCGTGACCTCGCCCTCGGGGTTCAGATGGCGATCGACGATATCGGCCCAACCCGAAAGATCGGGCACCGGGATCGGCGAGTTCAGCCCGAAGTGGCGCAAAACTTCGGCATCGAGCCCTTCCGCGTGGTACTGAAGCGGCACCGCATAAATGCTCGCGGCGTCGAGCGCGGGGATCACCGCTTCGGCGCGCACGTTGCAGAACAGCGCGATCTTGCGCCGCTCGCTCTCGGGCAGCGGCTTTTCGCAGCGGCACAGCAGGACATCGGGCTGAATGCCGAGCCCTGCGAGCTCGCGCACCGAGTGCTGAGTCGGCTTGGTCTTCAATTCGCCGGCCGCCGCGATGTAAGGCACGAGCGTGACGTGGATCGCGCAGGTCTTGTCGCGTCCCAGTTCGTTGCGCATCTGCCGGATCGCCTCGACGAACGGCAGACCCTCGATATCGCCGATCGTACCGCCGATCTCGCACAGGATGAAATCGAGCCCCTCGGCCTCGTCCTGCGCGAACGTCTTGATCGCATCGGTCACATGCGGGACCACCTGCACCGTGGCGCCGAGGTAATCGCCGCGGCGTTCGCGCGTGATGATGTCGCGGTAGACGCGTCCCGAGGTGATGTTGTCCGACTGGCGCGCCGAAACGCCGGTGAAGCGCTCGTAATGCCCCAGGTCCAGGTCGGTCTCCGCCCCGTCGTCGGTGACATAGACCTCGCCGTGCTGATAGGGGCTCATCGTCCCCGGATCGACATTGAGATAAGGGTCGAATTTCCGGATGCGGACCTTGAAGCCCCGTGCCTGAAGCAAAGCCGCAAGGCTTGCCGCCATCAGACCCTTGCCCAGCGAGGAGACCACGCCGCCGGTGATGAAAATATACCGCGCCATGGGAATCGGGCCTTAGTGTGTTGGGCATGGCAAGGGCAAGGCATGGACGCGGGTCCTCCCCCGCAATTCACAACTGCCAGTGCCATCCTCGATGGTCGAGAGCGGCCCCGGCCTGATGCCGGAGCGCGCGGATTACCTGCTGCCGCCGAGCGGATCGTTGTTGCCGGCTGGCGCCTGCGTCGGCTGCGCCAGTCCCGGAGCCGCCGGCCTGGCAGCGCCCGCGGAGTTGCTCAGCGGATCGACCGGGACCGTCCGCTGGGTCACGGTACGGCTGAGCGAGGTGTCGATATCGCGCCCGCCGCTGGTACGCACCGCAAGCGCCGCCAGCAGGATGCTCAGCGCCACAAACACCGTTGCCAGCACCCCCGTGGCGCGCGTCAGGAAATCCGCTGCGCCGCGCGCCGACATGAAGCCCGTGGGCGATCCGCCGACACCCAGGCCGCCGCCTTCCGAGCGCTGCATCAGCACCACGCCGACCAGCACTGCGGCGACGATCGCCTGAACCACGGTGAGAAATATGAAAAGCGCCATGGATCGAAACTCTGCTGACTGTCAGTCGGGATGCGGGCGCACATAGGCACAGCGCGAACGGGGCGCAAGCCGGGCACCATGCGCTCTCGTGCAATCGGATCCAGCGACCGGCCGACGATTACCGCGTTTTCGCACCCTTGCGGTTCAGCGCCACCGCCGCCTGCAACAACGCGGCGAACGCGGCCTCGTCGACCACCGCGCCTTCATGAAAGTCGATCGCGCGCCGCACGTTGCCGTCGAGGCTCGCGTTGAACAGCCCGGCCGGATCCTCGATCGCCGCGCCCTTCGCGAACGTGAGCTTCACCGCCGCCTTGTACGTCTCGCCAGTGCAGACCATGCCGTCGGCGTACCACACCGGCACGCCGCGCCACTTCCACTCCTCGACTGCATCGGGAATCGCCTGAAGGATCAGCGCGCGCAGCTTGGCGAGGAGCTCGCCGCGCCAGTCGCCGAGTTCGGCGATGCGCGCATCGATGCGTTCGGAGGGCGTCGGATCGGTCATCCGCGCGATCCTAGAACTCGACTTCGAGTTCCTCAATGTCTTCCGGCTCGATCAGCGCGGCGGCGAGCCATTCCTGCATCGGCGCCCAGGCCGCGATCGTATCGCAATAGGCCCGGCTCTCCGGCGAGACCGCGACCGCATACGTGATGAACCGGCGAGTCACCGGCGCGTACATCGCATCCGCGATCGTCGGCAGCGCGCCGAATAGGAACGGGCCGCCATATGTGCTCAGGCACTCGCGCCAGATCGCCTCGATCCGCTCGATATCGGGCCGCGCGCCCGAGAACACCGGGAAGCTGGCGTGGACGGTCTTGAGGTTCATCGGCAGCGCCGAGCGCAAGTTGGTGAAGCCCGAATGGATCTCGCCCGAGATCGAGCGGCAATGCGCGCGCGCGATCGGGTCCTTGGGCAGCATCCCGGCCTTGGGGAACTGCTCGTTGAGGTATTCCGCGATCGCCAGCGTGTCCCACACGCTCGCGCCCTTGTGGTTAAGCCGCGGCACCAGCACCGACGGCGAGAGCAGCAGCAGCTCGGCCCGGTCGGTCGCATCATGCGCGGATGGCCGCTCCTCGACATCGAGCCCAGCCAGCCGGCACATCAGCCAGCCGCGCAGCGACCACGCCGAATAGGTCTTGCTGGAGATCGTGAGGGTGGCTTTTTCCATGATCGGGATACGTCCGTTTTGTGCGGCCTTTGACTTGATCCGCCGTTTGATGCAGCGCAACAACAATCAAGTGTGCGGCCGCGAAGACCGCGAATCAATGCTGCTCCCGCAAAGGCTCGAAGCAATGCTCTACGAGGCCTATCAGGCATATTGCGACGCTCTGGCCCCCGCGCGGCTCGGCGCCAGGATCGCGACCGATTTTCGCGACCGCCTGTTCGGCAAGGCCGAGCGTATGCCGATGGCACGCCGCGCTTTCGCGCTTGCGGAGACGTTCATCGCTTCGGAAGTCACGCACAAGCGCCCTCCGTTCGCGATCCGCGAAGTGCAGTGCGGCAACCGCACCGAGCCGGTGCGCGAGGAAGTGGTATTCAGCCTGCCGTTCGCGGACCTGCTGCACTTTGCCAAGGACGAAGTGCTGGCGCCGCAGCCCAAGGTGCTCGTCGTCGCCCCGCTCTCGGGCCATTTCGCCACGCTGCTTCACAACACGGTCGAGACCCTGCTGCGCGATCACGACGTCTACATCACCGACTGGAAGAACGCGCGCGACGTGCCGCTGAGCGCGGGCGACTTCGGGCTCGACGATTACACCGATTACGTGATCCGTTTCCTGCAGGAGCTGGGCCCGCGCAGCCATGTGCTCGCCGTCTGCCAGCCGTGCGTGCCGGTGCTCGCCGCGGTCGCGCTGATGAGCGAGGACCACGACCCCTGCACCCCGCGCACCATGTCGCTGCTGGGCGGGCCGATCGACACGCGCGAATCGCCGACCGCGGTGAACAAGCTCGCCGTCGAACACCCCTACAAATGGTTCGTCGACAACATGATCCACCGCGTGCCGCTGCGCTATGCCGGTGCCGGGCGGCGGGTCTATCCGGGCTTCATGCAGCTTTCGGCGTTCATGGCGATGAACCTGCCGCGCCATCTCGGCCAGTTCCGCAACCTCTACCAGTCGCTCGCCGACCTCCAGACCGCCGAGGCCGAAAAGATCGAGAACTTCTACGAGGAATACCTCGCAGTCCTCGACCTCACCGCCGAGTTCTACCTCGAGACGATCGACAAGGTGTTCCAGAAGGCCGAGCTCGCGAAGGGCGAACTGATGTACCGCGGCACCCGCCGCGTGAACCCGGGCGCGATCACCCGCACCGCGCTGCTGACCGTCGAGGGCGAGCGCGACGATATCTGCGCGGTCGGCCAGACGGCAGCGGCGCACACCCTATGCACCAGCCTGCGCCCGCACATGCAGCGGCATCACCTCCAGCCGGGCGTGGGGCACTACGGCGTGTTCTCGGGCTCGAAGTGGGAGAAGCAGGTCTATCCGCAAGTGCGCAACATCATCCTCGCGATGAGCTGAACGTCGGCACCGCATCGTTGCCGGTGCCCCGGGCACAATTGAAGAAATCGAAGTTCGTCGCCTCTCCGCGCTGAGAACGGGCCGGAGAATCCCCGGTTCACGCTGCCCTTGACTTCATCGGCGCCAAACGCTTCGCTGCCATCGACGGGCGGTTCCGCTTGCGACGGGAAGAGGGCAGACGTTGATCAAGTGCCTGCGTGCGACAGCGCCGATCGCGCTCGCGCTGATCAGTACCGCTGTCGCGGCGCGCCCACCTGACGCGAACGAGCGATACTACATCGGTCACTATATCGTGAAGACCGAGGATTCCCGGCGGACGATCTGCCGGGCCGAGATCGCCTGGGCGCGCGATATCGGCGGT
>CAJCHR010000122.1 GCA_903970225.1 Actinobacteria bacterium 21-64-8
GTCGCTTCGGGAAGATCGGGGCCGACCGCGCCCGAGGCTTCGGTGCTCGGAAGCTCGGCGGGAAGCGTCGCGCTGGCCAGCGCGAGTTGCGGGGCCTTCGCCACCTCGCTGGCAAGTCGTGCCTGCCACCAGAATGTACCGGCCGCCACCAGCAGCAGACCGCCCAAAACACCCAACAGGATCCGGTTCATTGCCAGCCCCTCCCACTTTGGGAGTTAACAGCCGATCAGCGCCCGAGCAATCCGATCCTGACCGCGAGCGCAAGCGTGGCGAGTGTTCCCGCATCAAGCGGTTCGCGGCGCCGTACCGCGCGCGCCGCCAGACCATGCATCACCGCCAGAGGGCGCATCGCGCGCGGAAGACGTGCGGAACGCCATTCACAGGCGCCGACGAGCGCGGACGCGAGGTCCTTTTCGCGCTTGTCCGCCAGCCTGCCTGCAATGTCGGCAAGCGCCCATTCGAGACCGAGCCGCTCGGCTGCTTCATCGTCGCTTGCCCCCGCCAGCGTAGCCAGGGCACCCAGCGCCCTGCCCCGTGCGCGTGCCAGCGTCATCATCGCAGTGGCGGGCAGCGGCGGATCGGCGGTGATCGCTTCCCAGCCATCGACCAGACCCTCAAGAGCGGCGCGTTGCGGCTCCCATGCGCGCAGCACCGCGAGCAACGGCTCGCCCGCGGGCGCCTCGGTCAGGGGCTCGCGAAATTGCTCGCGCCACCAGGCCAGACGCAGCTGTGCAAGCATCGGTTCGCTTGCGGCGCGCACCACGCCGGCGAGCCGCGCGTCGAGCGCGAGGAGACCCAGCCAAGCTTCGCGCGCCGGCTTCGGGGCATAGCTCAGAGCCAGTCGCTGCAGGACCGGCAGCGTATCGATCAGCGATGCCGTCACGTCAGGCGCGGTAGCAGACCTTCTTCGCCGCGCTTACGATCCGCCCCGCGTCGATCAGCGCCGCCTTCTCGAGATTCGCGGCATAAGGCAGCGGGACGTCTTCGTTGCAGACGCGCAGCACCGGGGCATCGAGATCGTCGAAACCCTCCTCCATGCAGATCGCGATGATCTCGGAAGCGATCGAGCAGGTCGGCCAGCCTTCCTCGGCCACGATCAGCCGGTTGGTCTTGGCGAGGCTGGTGAGGACTGCCTCCTTGTCGAGCGGGCGCAAGGTGCGAAGATCGATGACTTCGGCATCGATGCCATCGGCTTCGAGCTGCTTGGCTGCATCAAGCGCAAGTCCGACGCCGATCGAATAGCTGACGATGGTCACGTCCTTGCCCTCGCGCGCGATCCGCGCCTTGCCGATCGGCAATACGTGGTCATCGAGTTCGGGAAGCTCGAAGCTGCGGCCGTATACCAGCTCGTTTTCGAGGAACACCACCGGATCCTCGCTGCGGATCGCGGCCTTCAGCAGCCCCTTGGCGTCCGACGCATCATAAGGCGCGATCACGATCAGCCCGGGTACGCTCGCGTACCACGGTGCGTAATTCTGCGAGTGCTGAGCACCAACGCGTGCGGCGGAGCCGTTCGGACCGCGAAACACCATCGGACAGCGCATCTGGCCGCCCGACATGTAATTGGTCTTGGCTGCCGAATTCACGATGTGGTCGATCGCCTGCATCGCGAAGTTGAAGGTCATGAATTCTACGATCGGCCGCAGGCCGCCCATCGCCGCGCCGGTGCCGATGCCGGCGAAGCCGTATTCGGTGATCGGTGTGTCGATCACGCGTTCGGGCCCGAACTCGTCTAGCAAGCCCTGCGTGACTTTGTAGGCGCCCTGGTACTGCGCGACTTCCTCGCCGATGATGAACACGCGCGGATCGCGGCGCATCTCCTCGGCCATCGCGTCGCGCAAGGCTTCGCGCACGGTGGCGGTCTTCATGTTGGTGCCCGAAGGGAGTTCGGGATCCGGCTCGGGCGCGGTCTCGGCGGCGAGCTGAGCGGTGCCGGTTTCGGCTTTCTTGGGTGCCTCGGGTTTGGTTTCTGCCTCGACAGGCCCACCCCCGGCCGCTTCCGCAGGCGGGAGAGTGGATTTCTGCGCCGATGCAACTTCCCGCGCCCCGCCCTCTTGCGGGAGCGGCTGGGCGTGTATTTCTTCCTTCACTTGAGAAGAAGTATCCCCCTCACCCTCGATCAACGCAATCACCGTGCCGACTTTGACCCCGTCGGTTCCCTCGGGCACCATGATCTTGCCGATCGTGCCTTCGTCGACCGCTTCGAATTCCATCGTCGCCTTGTCGGTCTCGATCTCGGCGAGGATATCGCCGCTGGCGACTTCATCGCCTTCCTTGACCAGCCATTTGGACAGTTTGCCCTCTTCCATCGTCGGAGAGAGAGCGGGCATCTTGAGTTCGATCGGCATCAGGCGCTTCCCACCAACACGTCGGTGTAGAGTTCATAGGGTTCAGGCTCGGGCGAGCTTTCGGCGAAGTCCGCGGCCTCGACCACTTGCGCGCGCACGCGCTTGTCGATGTCCTTGAGCGAGGCCTCGCTCACGCCGAGCGCGAGCAGGTCCTGCTTGGCGCGTTCGATCGCGTCGTGATGATCGCGCATGTCCTGGACTTCCTCGCGCGTGCGGTACTTGGCCGGGTCGGACATCGAGTGGCCGCGGTAGCGATAAGTGTTGAGTTCGAGCAGTACAGGCCCGTTGCCGCCGCGCACGTATTCGAGCGCGATGTCGGCGGCCTTGCGCACTTCGAGCACGTCCATGCCGTCGACCTGGATGCCCGGAATGCGGAACGCGGTGCCGCGGCGGTAGAAGTGCGTCTCGGCCGACGAGCGGTTGACCGCGGTGCCCATCGCGTAGCCGTTGTTCTCGATCGCGAAGATGATCGGCAGCTTCCACAACGAGGCCATGTTGAAGCTTTCATAGACCTGGCCCTGGTTCGCCGCGCCGTCGCCGAAGTAGGCGAGGCACACGCCGCCGT
>CAJCHR010000123.1 GCA_903970225.1 Actinobacteria bacterium 21-64-8
TAGTGGCGGATGCGGTGGAAGCCCTTGGGCAGAACGTGGAGCAGGAAGCGGCGGATGAACTCGTCGGCAGCGAGCGTCATCCTCTGCTGCCGGTCAGGACCGTCGCGGCGATAATCCTTGTAGCGGAACGTCACCCCGGCCTCGTCGAAGCGCAGGAGCCGACTGTTCGAGATCGCCACGCGGTGGGTGTAGCGTGACAGATAGGCGAGCACGGCTTCTGGTCCCGCGAACGGTGGCTTGGCGTAGACGACCCAGTTCTTTTTCCGGGCCGGGGACAGGTAGCGCAGGAAGGCGCGGCGGTCGGCAAGGTGCGCAAGGCTGCCGAAGAAGGTGAGCCGCCCGGCATCGTGCAGCGCCATCAGCCGGGTGAGGAACAAGCGGCGGAACAGCTTCCCGAGCACACGTACCGGCAGCAGGAACGCCGGGCGCGACGATATCCACCGCGAGCCGTCATGCGCGATACCGCCGCCCGGCACGATCATGTGGATGTGCGGATGGTGGGTCATTGCCGACCCCCATGTGTGAAGGACCGCGGTGATGCCGATCCGCGCACCGAGATGCTTCGGGTCCGCGGCGATCGTCGTCATCGTCTCCGACGCCGCCTTAAACAGCAGATCGTAGAGCGCCGCCTTGTTGTGGAACGCGATGTCGGCAACCTCGGCGGGCAACGTGAAGACGACGTGGAAGTAGCCCACGGGCAGCAGATCGGCCTCGCGCTCAGCCAGCCAGATGCGCGCGGCCGCGCCCTGGCACCGGGGACAATGCCGGTTGCGACAACTGTTATAGGCGACCCGCCAATGCCCGCAGTCGGTGCAGGCCTCGACGTGACCGCCCATGACGGCAGTGCGGCAATGTTCGATCGCCGACATGATCTTCAGCTGGTGCAGGCTGAGATGCCCGGCATGGCCCGCCCGATATGCGGGCCCGGCGCTGCGGAAGATGTCGGCGACCTCGAGGGAGGCGCGCACGCGGTCAACCCACGGGCGTCTTCCCCTCCATCAACGCCATCAACCGGTCCAGCGGGCTGGTGACAGCTCGGATCGTGCGGGTGGCGACCTTGGTGTACAGCGCGGTCGTCTCGAGCTTGCTGTGGCCGAGCAGGACCTGGATGACGCGGATATCGACATCCTGCTCGAGCAGATGCGTGGCAAAACTGTGCCGCAGCGTATGCGGGCTGACGCGCTTGCGGATCCCCGCCGCCTCGGCCGCCTCGCAGACGGCACGGTGCAGTTGCCGGGTCGAGATCGGATCGGTGTAGCTGCGTCCGGGGAACAGCCAACCGTGCGGCAGCAGGACGCTGCGCCGCTTGCCCTCGCGCCACCATAGCCGCAGCAGCTCAAGCAGCTGCGGCGACAGCATGGCGTTGCGGTCCTTGCGTCCTTTGCCCTCCTCGATGCGGATCAGCATCCGCTTGCTGTCGATATCATCGGCCTTGAGATGCGCGACCTCTGACACGCGCAGTCCCGCGCCGTAAGCGACGCCGAGCGCGGCGCGATATTTGATCCCCGGTGCTGCCTCCAGCAGCTTCGCCACCTCATCGACGCTCAGCACGTCAGGAAGCTTCCTGGGGCGATGCGCCAGGACCAGCCGCCGCGACAGATCAGGTCGCTCGAGCGTCACGTCGAACAGGAAGCGCAGCGCCGACACCGCGCCGTTGATGGTGGACTCGCTGACACCGTGCTCGCGCTGGTGAAGCTGGAAGCGCCGCACGTCCTCGGCGGTCGCGGTATCGGGCGAGCGCCGGAGGAACGCCGCGAACGCGCGGACGTGGCGAACATAATCGTGCTGCGTCCGCGCACCCATCGCGCGCATCGCCATGTCGTCGAGCATGCGCTGACGCAGCGGGGTAACGGGTCGGTCGGTCGGTTGAGTCGCCATGATGAGTTCCTCTGGTTGAAGGAACTCCATCGTCTGCCGCCGCCCCCGCACGGCCAAACCTCAGCGCAGGCCCGCTACCTCACCGCAAACACCACTGCCGCGCAGCGGCTTCGTGCTATGGGTCACATTCCCTATGTCGGGTGGCGACGCAATTGGCTCAGAACCGCTAATACTTGCCGGATAACCGCGTCGGGCTGATCTAGCTCGACGAAGTGTCCTGAGTGCGCAATGAGAGTATGAGAGCCGACGGTGGACAAAGCGGCGAGATTGTCGTGACCGGTGCGCCACGCTGACTCGGCCTTGGCGATCTCGTTGGCAGAGAGGCCGGGCAGGGGCTCGCTCTCTCCCCTGGTGAGGACAGCCAACGGCATTGCGTCCAACGTCGCACCTGATTGCTTGGTTTGATGGTCATCTACCGTCTGTCCGTCCGGGCCGGCGATGTTGGCCATCTCAAACTCGGAGCGAAGCGCTCGTTCGAAGGCGAGGCTCTTCGCCTCGCGGTTGCGTTCAACGTGAACGTCAGGATCGGGATCGGCCGGGTTGTCCAGGCAGTCCGACGTTTGTTCGGCGGGCGATGACAGTCGGCCGGTCGCGGCAAGCGCGAGGCATCGATCCAATGCCGAGAGCGTCTGCTTATTCGCGCTCGCCATTCGCGCCGCTGCTGCTGGTCCCAAGGCCCTGGCGATCTGGCCCGTCTGGCCGCTGAAGCCAGGGTCAATAAGGACCATGCCGGCGACATCGTGCTGGT
>CAJCHR010000124.1 GCA_903970225.1 Actinobacteria bacterium 21-64-8
AGGCTCGAGACGCCAGCAATCGAGATGGCGCAGCGATAGAGATCGGGGTCCTTGGCGATTCCCCACATCGCCGTGTAACCGCCATACGACGCGCCGACTATGCAAGTCCGCGCGGGATCGGCGATGCCCTGCTTGATCGCCCACTTGACGCCGTCGGTGACATCATCCTGCATGGCGAGACCCAGCTGCCCCTCGCCCTTGCGCATGAAGTCCAACCCATAACCGGTCGAGCCGCGGAAATTGGGCTGGAGCACCGCGTAGCCCCGGCTGGCGATGAACTGCGCCCAATAATCGTAATCGGCCTGGTCCTGCCCCCATGGGCCACCATGCGGCATGACGACGAACGGCAACGCCTTTGCTTCGCGCCCCTTGGGCAACGTGAGCACGCCCTCGATCCGGGTTCCGTCGCGCGCCGCATAAGTGATGAGCTTGACCGGAGATAGCGGTCCGGTGCCGACCGCCTCGCTGATCTTGCCGATCAGCAGCAGCCTGCCATCGGCGACATCGTAAAAATAGATCGCGCCCGGACTATCGGGACGATTGATCACGACCAGCATTTTCGTCTGATCCCGGCTGAACGAGATCACGCGGACCCGCGAGGCGGGAACGGCCTTGTCGAAATCGGCTTGCAGCTGCGACATCGCCGTATCGAACCAAGTCAGGGGCTTCTCGTGGCTGGTGGTGGTCACGCCTGCAAGACCGCCACCGTCGGGCGTGAGGATGGTCTGCTCGATCTCGCTTCCGGCCGGCGCCTGATACACCAGCCGCAAGTCCTTCAACGTCGTGAGATCGACTTCGTAGATCCCGTCATTTCCTTTGTCGTCATTGTGCTCGACCAGCGCATGGTCGGTCCCGGGGAGGAACAGGATCGGATCGATCAACGACTCCCGCTTGTGGACGTCGGCGCGATCGATCTCGCGGAACGGGCGCTCGCGCTCGCTGCGATAAAGCAGTTTCCCGGTGTGCAGCGAATCATTGTAATTCACACCGGCGCGCGGATAGCCCGCGGCATCGATATACCAGTTCATCACATTGGGCTTGCCCGGCACCACGATCGTCTTGTGGCCATTGGCGACGTCGAGGCGGTATACAGCCGGCCAGAAGTGCTCGTCGGTGTAGATCGAATCCTGTGCCGCCACGAGAATTTCGTGACCGCCGTCGCGCGGGACCCACAGGACATCGGCCGCGTTCTGTCCGCCCATATCCCAGAGCAGCTTGGTGACTTTGCCGGTCGTCCGGTCGACGCCGACCATGCGCGAAATATACCAGCGCTCACCCTCGACCATCTGCTGTGCGCTCAGTCCGATCAGGGCATAGTCGTCATTGACCCAGCGCGTCCACGCGACCTCGGTACCGTCGGGAACACCGACCTGGACTTTCTTCTCCTGCGAATCGAACAAGCTGAGGATCGCCACCACTTGCCGTCCGGCGATCGCGAACTCGCCGAGTATCCGTTTCCCATTGGGAGATAGATGCGCGTCCTTGATGAAGGGCAGCGACGCGAACGCCGCGATCGGAAGCGCGGCAGGGTCGACTGCCGCCGCGCCCGGCTTCGCGGGGGCCGCAGCTGGAGCAGGTGTCGATACCGGGGCAGCAGCAGCTTCGCGAGCCTGGAGCGGCGCGGAAACTGTGGCGGCCAACAAAGCGCCGGCCCCAGCCACCATCGCGCGGCGCGATAAACGGCGCCAACCCGCCAGAACTACCAGCACTGTCTACTTCCCCCAAACCCCAGCGAAGACGTGGTAGCTTCGACTTGAGGCTGTGGAAAGTATTCATCGAAGAAAGAACTTCGGGGCGGAGGATACCAGTGAAAAGGGGCGGTCCCGCGCGCGACCGCCCCTTTTAAGAGTTATGGCCGGAAAACCGGCTGCCGAAGAAACCGCCGGCTGGATCAGCCGGGCTTCTTGGGAAGCGCGATCTCCGCTGTGCCAGTGGCCATCGTGCCGCCTGCATGAGTCTTCATCAGATGCTTGACGTGGATCAGGTGCCGGCCCTTTTCGTCCACCGACTTGTTGACGACTTCGGCGGTCTGCACCGTCGCATCGCCCGAGAGCGCCGGTCCGCGGAAATTCGCGATCGAGTGAGTGAGATAGCCGTGCTCGCCCGCCCAGCCGCTCAGGAAATCGATGACCCAGGCGCCCATCGCGCCGCCGTAGCCATAAGCGCGCGGCATGCCGATCTTGCGCGCGTACTTCGGGAACTGGTGCCCGCGCGACGGGCCGTAATAGGCGCCATCAGTCAGCTCGGGATTGATGAGATGCATCGCGGGATTGTTCTCGTAACCGGCCATCTCGGGGGTGAAGCCGAGTGCGGCAAGGTCGAGCTCGCGCATGTTCATCGCGCCCCAGGTGTTGATGATCCACCCGCGCCACTCGGTCATGAAGCTCGCCACCGAGTGCGGGCCGAACACGCGCTCGGGCAGCTGGTCACCGACATTCACGTCATCCCACCAGCGCTCCTTGTGACCAAGGTCACGCAGCATCATGATCCAGGCGAGCTTACGCTCATCGAGCGCTTCGGTTTCCTCGTCGGTCCACTCGGGCTCTTCGAAGTCCGCTTCGTTGACGCTGTCGCCGCCCGCCGCGGCGTTGTAGCGGATCGCGGTCGAGCGCTGCTGGGCGAGCAGCTGGCCGTGCTGGTTGGTGTAGTAGTTGTCGCCGCGCTGGAAGCAGGTCGGGCCGAACGAGCCGGTGTTCTTGACCGTATAGTCGAGCGGGATGCGCTCATTATAGACCCAGTCGCCGGCTTTGACGCGCCGGTCCTCGAACCACCACTCCTCGCCGCCGAACAGCAAGTGCGAATTGGGAATGCAGCCGACGCACGCGGGCGACGTTCCCATGCCGTCGTCAGTGGCACAGGGAAAGCTCTGCATAGCGACGAGCTGGCCGTAACGGCTCTCTTCGGCAAACGTCGGATCGTAATGCAGCAGGTTGGGATAGTGCATCGCTTGCGCCCAGCGACGGATGTCATTGTTCGCGATCGGCTCGCGGATCCGCGAGGAGGTGATCGCCTTGCCGAGGTACTGATCGACATCCGAGGTATCGAGCGTAATCGCTGCAGTCGCCATAGTATCCTCACTCCGTAACGGGTTCGAGCGAGCCGGTCTTACCGGCGCTTCAGCATGCCATCGACGAAGTTTTCGCCAAAGGCAACGGCAGATGCTGAACAACCGCACAGCACTGCGAAAACACGCGCTGGACCCTGACGGACGCCCGCATTACGCCGCTTGCGGGAGACGATAAGATGACCACCACGATCCGGCCGTTGCGGCTCAACCACATGAATCTCGTGCTCGAGGACTACACCGCGAGCGTCGCGCACATGCAGCAGCTTTACGATGCGGAGTTAATGGTCGAGTTCCCGCAGAAGGAATGGCACGCCTGCCTGGTCGATCTCGGTCGCGGGATCATCGAGCTGTTCGTGCCTTACGATTTCCTCCCCGCCGCGCGTTTTGGCCCGCATCACGTGGGGGTGGAGTATCAGGCCGATCTGGACACCGTGCGCGCGGCGATCGCCGAACGCGGTATCCGCGTGATCCGCGATATCGGCCTTGCGCTGCACACCCATCCGGCGGACTGCTTCGGCATTGCTTTCGAGTTCTACGACGGATCGTTTCACGATCGGCACTGGGACTTGCTCGGCGGCAAGATCAAGCCTGCGGAGTACTGGCGAGATGAGCACCCACTGGGGATCACCGCTCTCAAAGGCTACAGTGTCGCCGTGCGCGACGGCGCCGCTGCCGGGCGGTTTCTTGAGAGCTTTGTCGGCGCGCGATTTTTGCATGAAGCGCCGCGCCCCGGCATCGCGGCGACAGCGCGCGTCTACCGCGTCGCCGACGGCGAAGTCGAAGTGCTGAGCGCGGATGGAACGGGGCCGCTCGCCGATCATCTCCTGCGCTACGGTGACGGGATTTACGCAACGCAATATGCGGTGCGCGATCTCGATCAGGCGCGCGCATACTTCGCCGCCAAGGGCGTGTCGCCAGCCGCCGGAAGCGCTGCCGATTCGCTCGCGATCCCGCCGTCGGCCAATCGCGGCGTGGTCTTCGAATTCGGTCTGTGGCAGCAGCGCTGAGCGGCGCTGGACAGAAGCACATCGTACCGTTACCGCGTGAATTTAACCGCTCGATTAAACGGATATCCGATGCCCGTTCCCGCGCTCCTTTCCAAGCTGCGGCTGCCCGTGATCGCAGCGCCGATGTTCATCATTTCGGGCCCTGAGCTGGTGATCGCGCAAAGCAGGGCGGGCGTGCTCGGCAGCTTCCCCGCGCTCAACGCGCGGCCTGCGGCGCAGCTCGACGAATGGCTCGCGCAAATCACCGAAGCCGTGGCCGGGGCGCCTTATGCAGTGAACCTGATCGTTCACCGGACCAACAGCCGGCTCGAAGAAGACCTTGCGACGTGCGCGAAATGGCGCGTGCCGGTCGTGATCACCTCGCTCGGCGCGCGAGCCGAGGTGAACGATGCGGTGCACGCGTGGGGCGGGATCGTGCTGCACGACGTGATCGACAACGGCTTCGCACACAAGGCGATCGAGAAAGGCGCCGACGGCCTGATCGCGGTCGCCGCGGGTGCGGGCGGACATGCGGGGGTGCAATC
>CAJCHR010000125.1 GCA_903970225.1 Actinobacteria bacterium 21-64-8
CGGCGGTCGGCAAGCTGATCCCCGGCGTACCACGCTGGAAGGCGGAAGGGGTAGTGACCTGGCGTCCGGCCGACCGCCTGTCGCTGACCGCCGCGGCGCGCTACGCGAGCCGCGTATGGGGCGCGCTCGATCACAGCGACATCTACCCCGACACATATCAGGGGTTCGACCATTACTTCGTCGTCGATCTCAAGGCGCTGTGGCGTGTGAACGACCATTTCGACGCGGCAATCGGGGTCGATAACCTCAACAACGACCGGTATTTCCTATTCCACCCTTTTGCGCAGCGCGCCGTCACCGCCTCGCTGCACTGGAGGCTTTGACATGGTGACGGAAACGCGCGGCGGCGCAGTCTACCGCACCGTGTGGCGCTGGCACTTCTATGCCGGGCTGTTGGTGATGCCGCTGGTGATCGTGCTCTCGCTGTCGGGCGCGCTGTACTTGTTCAAGCCCCAGGTCGAGCGCTGGGAGGAGCGTGCGTTTCAGGGGCTGCCGACAAGTCGGGAGGTCTCAGCTTCAGCGCAAGTCGCGTCAGCCCTGGCGAGCGCACCGGGCGCCAGGCTGGTGTTCTATCGCCTGCCGGAGCGACCCGGAGATGCGGCGATGGTCCACCTCACGCTGCCGCGCGGCGAGATGCGTGATGTCTTCGTCGCACCGCGCGGGCAGGTCCTGGGTGCGCTGGATCCCGCCAAGCGGATTATCGCCATCGATCGCAATATCCATGGGCAACTTCTCCTCGGCCGGCAAGGAAGCTGGCTGGTCGAACTGGCGGCGAGCTGGGCGATCGTGATGATCGTCTCGGGCCTGTACTTGTGGTGGCCGCGCGGCACCGGGCTTGCGGGTGTGGTCTGGCCGCGCCTGCGGCTCCGCGGACGCCCGTTCTGGCGCGATCTGCATACGGTGACGGGGTTCTGGGTTTCTGGTCTCGCGCTGGTCATGTTGTTCACCGGCCTGCCCTGGGCGGACGCCTGGGGCAGCGCGTTCAAGACGGTCCGGGGCGAGCTCGGCTGGACCAGGGGCGCGCAAGACTGGACCGTCGGCGGCAAGCCCGCAGACGATCTCCATGCCGAGCATGATCACGCCGCCATGATGGCCGCCATGCCCGGCATGAGCGCGATGTCGGCGCCGCAGTATGATACCGCGATGTTCGATCGCATGGTCGTCAAAGCCGCCGCTGCGCGGCTCGCCTTCCCGGCGATGGTCGTTCCTCCGGGCGCTCCGGCGGGTGAGGGCGGGACTGGCAAACCTGCAGCTGGCTGGGTGGTCAAATCGGAGTCGCAGGACCGCCCACTGCGCGTGACGCTGCGCTACGATGCGCAAACGGGCGCGCTTGTCTCGCGCGACGAATTCGCGGCGAAGCATCCGATCGATCGGGTGATCGGATACGCAGTCGCCTGGCACGAGGGGCAGTTGTTCGGTTGGATCAACCAGCTGACCGGCCTGCTGACGGCAGCGGCGCTGGTGATGGTCGGCCTGTCGGGGCTGACGATGTGGCTGAAGCGCAGACCCGTGGGCACGCTCGGCGCGCCGGCGCCTGCGACACGGCGAACGTGGCCGCGCGGATGGGCCTTCTGGCTGCTGGCGGCGTTTCTACTCGTGTGGCTTCCGCTGTTCACCGCATCGCTGGCGATGGTCGCGCTGCTCGATCGGGCCGCGCTGCTGTTCCGGACTCGCCTGAGCGCCTGAGCGGCACGTCCGGGCGGCGCGCAAGGGCGCCGCCCGGATACCTGTCATCCGCTCAATAGAACGCCCCATAGATCACGTCGGCGATCCGCCGAGTGCCGCGCTGCACCAGCAGCAGGTCAGGACCGTAACGCACCCAGTAGTATCCGGGCGGCGGCGGCTCGACTCCCAGGGTCGCCCAGCCCGAATAAATGTAGGACGACGTCAGGAACAGGTGCGGCAGCAGCAGGCCGATCGACCAACGGCGGTAGCGATAGCCATGCGGATAGCGGAAAACCGGGCCACGGATCGGGCGGAAGCTCGGCGGACGGCCCTCTCCGGGGCGGTGAAAACCGGGACGACCGGGTCGGTTGGGCTGGCCAGGTCGGTCGGGACCGCCCGGCTGGCCCGGCCGATGCGGTGGGCGTGTCCCGTGACCGGGGCGATCGGGCCTGCCGGGGGTTGGCGATGGCAGCGGCGTGGGCCGATTACCGCCATGTCCAGGACGCTCGGGCCTTGGCCGTGAACCCGCGCCGGGGCGATCGGGACCGGCACCCGCGCCCGGTCTGTTGGAGCCAGGACCCGTGCCGGGCCGGTTCTGTCCCGATCCCGCGCCCGGACGGTCCTGACCGCCCCCGGGCCGGCCGGCTCCTGGGTTGCCCCCGCCCGGACGCCCATTCGGGCCCGACTGCTGCTGGGCGATCGCCATGCTCGGCACAAGCAACAGCGACAGCATGATGGCGTGCAATTTTTTCATCGGCACCTCCCGCCGAATGACCGTGCGATGGTCCGAGTCGGCTCTGTGAATGTGGTCCGCAAATCGCAGCGGGGCAACGCCGGTTCGTTCTCTTGGACGCGAGGCCTAGCGGCCGACCCCGGTATAGGCGAAACCGGCGGCACGCACTTCGTCGGGCCGATAGATGTTGCGCAGGTCGACCAGCACCGGCGCATTCGCGATCCGCTTGATCCGCTGGAAGTCGAGCGCACGGAACGCGTCCCATTCGGTCACGATCACGACTGCGTCGGCGCCCTCGATCGCCTCGTAGACGCTCGTCGTCATCTCGACTTCGGGCATCAGCAGCTTGGCACCTGCCATTCCCTCGGGATCGAATGCGCTGACATGCACGCCCGCGTCCGACAATGCCTGGGCTATGGCGATGGAGGGGGCGTCGCGCATGTCGTCGGTGTTGGGCTTGAAAGTCAGACCGAGCATCGCGACTCGCTTGCCGCGAGGGCTTTCGCCCAGCGCCTCGATCACCTTGCGGCCCATCGCACGCTTGCGGGTGTCGTTGACCTTGACCACCGCCTCTACGATGCGCAGCGGCGTATCGTGATCTTCACCGGTCTTGAGCAGCGCCAGCGTATCCTTGGGGAAACAGCTTCCGCCGTAACCGGGCCCAGCGTGGAGGAATTTCGGACCGATCCGATTGTCCAGCCCGATCCCGCGCGCCACGTCCTGAACATCGCCGCCGACTTTCTCGCACAGATCCGCAATCTCGTTGATGAAGGTGATCTTGACAGCGAGGAACGCGTTCGCCGCATACTTGATCATCTCTGCCGAGCGGCGCGCGGTGAACAGGATCGGCGCGCGGTTGAGGAACAGCGGGCGGTAGACTTCCGCAAGTATGCTGCGCGCCCACTCGTCGTCGGAACCGATCACGATCCGGTCGGGCCGCTTGAAATCGTCGATTGCAGCGCCCTCGCGCAGGAATTCGGGGTTCGACGCGACCGCGAAACGCACGTCGATCGGCGATTCGGCGAGGATCCGCTCGACCTCGTCGCCGGTGCCGACCGGCACGGTCGACTTGGTCACGATCACCGCCGGGTTCTTGAGGCTCTGGCCGATTTCCTCGGCGACCGCATAGACGAACGACAGGTCCGCATGCCCGTCACCCCGGCGCGAGGGAGTGCCGACGGCGATGAAGATCGCGCTCGCGCCGGCGATGCCCTCGGCAAGATCGGTGGTGAAGGAGAGGCGCCCGGAAACCGTGTTGCGACGCACGAGATCGGCGAGACCGGGTTCGTAAATCGGCATGACCCCGGCGCGCAGGCGCTCGATCTTGCCGGGGTCCTTGTCGATGCAGACGACTTCGTGACCAAAGTCGGCGAAGCACACTCCGGATACGAGCCCCACGTATCCCGAACCCACCATCGCAATCTTCATCAACGGTGTCCCGACTTAAGCTGTTCGAATGGCCGTCTGAATGGTGCCGCGCACCTCAAACGCCTCGAACGTCCAGCGCATCTTCCCTTCGAGGCGCAGCGCGGTTAACCGACCCGAGGCGAAAGCACCAGTATCAATGCCGATCCGATTCCGACGGAACTCGGGCTCGCTGGAAATTGTATGGCCGTGCACCACGACCGCGCCGTGGTCCGCTTTGGAGCTCAGGAAAGGCTCGCGGATCCAGCGCAGATCCTCGGTGCGCTGGCCTTCGATGCCTGCCCCGGGTTTCACGCCGGCATGCGCGAAAAGATAATCTCCAATGTGGATCTTTTCCTCGCCCGCCTTGAGATATCGAATGTGCTCTTCGGGCACTGCGGAGGCGAGCATGTCGCTCAACTCGGAGATCGTCGCATGGTCGAAGCGCTCGGGCTCGATCCCATAGGACAGGATCGTCTCGCGCCCGCCGATGCGGATGAAGTGGCGCAGCATGTCCGGGTTCTCGATCGCACCGAGGAACATCTCCTCGTGATTTCCGGCGATCAGACGCACGCGGCGCTCGGTCGCCCAGCGCATCGCATGGTCGATCACGCCCGAACTCTCGGGCCCGCGATCGACCAGATCACCGAGCAGGATCACCGTCGTGTCCGCCGGACCACGTGATGCGTCGTCAACGTCGATCGCGGCGGATAGCGCGCTGAACAGATCGAGCCGTCCATGAATGTCGCCGATAGCATAGATCCGCACGCCGGACGGGACCTTGGCGGGAGATGGCGCGTCGCTGTCGCGAAGCAAGGAATGAAGTCCGCTGATCATGAGCCGCCTTGCATTACGCTTATCGCCCTCGCTCACCCCATGCAACGGTCGTAGCCCGATCCGTACAAATCGGGCTCGGAGCGCGTTCATAGGGGAGTTGCAAAAAATCAACACCGCTGGCGCAAAGCTTTCGTCGAACGGTCACAATTCTTGTGCGGCGCAATAATTGTGTGCAGTGCGACCTCGCAACCGCAACTTATGCCCCACTAAGGAGGCGAAGAGCGGCCGCGCAGGAAGGGACGAGGCTGTTTTGCAAAGTAAGGATCAGAAACATGCATACGTCCATCCGCGGTTTGATTGCCGCAACTCTTCTCGCCGGAACAGCGATCGTCGCGACCCCGGCTTTCGCTGACGACGCGCCGGCCGCGCCGGCAAGCCCCTTCACCATCACCGGCAGTGCGGCGATCGTCTCGCAGTACAGGTTCCGTGGTCTTGCGCAGTCGGACAACAAGCCGGTTGCCCAGGCTTCGTTCACCCTCGCGCACAGCTCGGGTTTCTACATCTCGACCTGGGGCTCCAGCGCCTCGGCCGGTAGTGAGGATGTGTTCTTCGGCGGCGAATTCGGCGACGACGAACATATCGGTTCGCCGATCAATATCGGCGGCACCGAGATCGACGTCTACGGCGGTTGGACGCATGCGATCGGCAAGAGCGGCGTGACCTTCGATGGTGGCCTCTATGGCTACATCTATCCGGGCGCGACAGCGGGCAACTACTACGAAATCTATGGCTCGCTGACCAAGACCTTTGGCCCGGCAACGGCGAAGGTCGGCGTCAACTTCGCTCCGGCGCAGCACGTGTTCAATTTCAATTTCACCTCGCCGCACCGTAGCAACACGTACATCTACGGCGAACTGGGTGCGGGCATTCCGAACACGCCGATCTCGCTGCACAGCCATCTCGGCCACACCGGTGGCGGTTTCGACTATGGCAAGCAGTATCTTGACTGGGTCGTTGGCGCGACGGTCAAGTGGAAGGCGCTGGCCTTCGACGTGTCGTGGGTCGGTACCAATCTGAGCCATCGGGATATCGATAATGGCTTCGACTGCGCTGCTGCCGGCGGCACAGGCGAAGGCGAAGATGCATTCGTATCGTCGGCGAGCGCCGAGTCCGTCTGCACCAAGTACTTCTATCGCATGGCGAAGGACGTCGCGGTGTTCTCGGTCACTGCCAGCTTCTGATTGCCAGCTTCTAAGCGATCGAATTGAAAGGGCTCGTCCGGCAATGCCGGGCGGGCCTTTCGCTTTTTTACGCCGCCCGGCTTGCGCCCGCGCTCACCGCCTCGCATCTGAGCGCCGACCAGTGAACGATCGGAGCGGCCGTGACCCAATTTCTCCACACCATGATCCGCGTCAGCGACCCGGATGCGACGATCCGTTTCTTCGAGCTGATCGGCCTCAAGGAAGTGCGCCGTAACGAAAGCGAGAAGGGGCGCTTTACCTTGATCTTCCTCGCAGCACCGGGCCAGGAGGGCATCGCCGAAGTCGAACTGACTCACAACTGGGATCCCGAAGCCTATAGCGGCGGCCGCAATTTCGGTCATCTCGCCTACCGGGTCGAGAACATCTACGAAACGTGTCAGCGGCTTGCAGACGCGGGCGTGACGATCAACCGCCCGCCCCGCGATGGTCATATGGCCTTCGTCCGTTCGCCCGACGGTATCTCGGTCGAACTCCTTCAGGATGGCGTATTGCCACCGCAAGAGCCGTGGTCGAGCATGCCCAACACCGGGGCCTGGTGACCCCAGCCTGAATCTCTTTGATAGCTAAGCCTTGACAAACAGGTTGCGACAGGGCCCTCAGCATGCCCTTCCCCGAAACCAAATCGCGGGAGGTCCGTTTCAAGCCGATACACGGTGCAGGAATGGAGAATGCGATCGATGTCCGAACTCAAACCGGGAGACCGGGTCACGTGGAAGTCTCATGGCGGCGAAGCGGACGGCAAGGTCGTCCGCAAGCAAACCAAGGACACCAAGATCAAGGATCATCAGGTTCGTGCTTCGAAGGACGATCCGCAATATATCGTTGAAAGCGAAAACGGAGGCCGGGCGGCACATAAGCCTTCGGCGCTCAACAAGTCAGAGGAGTGAGCATGGCTAAGGCAGCAGCGACCAAGACCACCACCACCAAGCCCAAGACCGACGGCATTCACAAGCCGGTCAAACCATCTGCCGATCTGGCGGTGATCGTCGGCGCAGACAGCCTTCCGCGCAGTGAAGTGGTTTCCAAGATCTGGGAATACATCAAGAAGAACGGCCTGCAGAAGCCCGAGGACAAGCGTCAGATCCTCGCAGACGCCACTCTGCAGAAGATCTTCGACGGGAAGAAGGAGGTGTCGATGTTCGAACTGAACAAGCACCTCTCCAAGCACCTGAGCTGACAGCTATTCGATGCGCCTCTCCCCTAGAAGGGGAGAGGCAATCGTTTTGAGAGCCTAGGCCGGAACCGCGGTGTCAAGCAGACCAGCGAGTTTCGGCACTTCCGCAAGCGCTCTCAAAGCATCGTTGAGATGCGTGCATCCCTGTGGCCCGCGTAGATTGGCGAGCACTTCCTGGCGGATATCGCTGATCCGGGCGCCCACCAGCCGCCGGGTGTTGTGTATAGCGCCCGGGCACTCCGAGAACGGCAGAATCCGCGCCTCCGGCTCGAGCGTCAGGATTTCGAGGGTGTCGAGGTCGGCGGTCGCGGTCAGCCGGTATTCGTGAAGCGCCGCGCGGCCGCCGCCGGGTTTGTTGGCGCTGTCCTGAAACGCTGCGTCGATCCGGATCAGCCCGGCATCCTCGTCCCGAATTACATCGACCCGCCGCGCACGGCGGAATGCGCAGCCGTCGATCACAGGGAAATCGTGCCAGCCCTCAGGGTCGGCAGGATTTCGCAACTCGCCCCCATCCGCTGTCCCGATGTCCATCGGCACGCGGTCCGGATCGGTGCCGCTGTGACCCGGCTGGAGGCCCCAGCAGATGCCGAGGCGCGCCGCCTGCATCTTTTCCAGCTGATCCGCCGGAATGCGCTCACGAGCCGTTTGAGCCCACGTCGGATCATATTGCGACCACGCCCATGAGGACACCAGCGCAACGCCCGAGATATCGTCGAGCAGCAGATAGAGCGGTGCGCCTGTCGCGAGCAGCTCGGGCAGCGACTCGCGCAGAACCATCCGCAAGTGATTGCCGCCACGCTCCCCGACCAGCCGCTGGAGCAGCGCGGGTTCGGGGTAAGCGCTGATCGCCTTGATCAGCTTTTCAAGATCGAGCGTCGCTTCCATCGAGGCACCGTCGAGCACGCGTCCCTCACCGCCGCCTGGAGGAGTCAGATAATCGCGGGCGCGGCCA
>CAJCHR010000126.1 GCA_903970225.1 Actinobacteria bacterium 21-64-8
TGCGGCCCAGGCTCGCGCACTTCAAGATCCCGCGCGAGGTGCGCTTCGTCGACGATTTGCCGCGCCTCGGCAGTGGCAAGCTCGATCGCATGACCTTGGCCTCGTGGGCGCGCGAGACCGTCTGATCGCGGATCTCCCGGCGGCGCATCGATGCGCGCGCCGGAACAACAACCGCCGGAAAAATCCGGCTCATGGGGGGGAATACATTGAGAGTTCTTTACAAGTCGGCTCTTCTTTCGGCGAGCGCCTTGGCGTTCGGTTCGACCGCGATGGCGCAGGATGCGGGCACCGGCGCGACTGCCGCAGCCACAGTGGCTCAGGCAGGGTCCGACGCCGGCGGGACGGGAGACATCGTCGTCACGGCCCGGCGCCGCGAGGAGTCGCTGCAGGATGTTCCGCTGACCGTGCAGGCGGTGACGAGCAATGAGCTCAACAAGCTCAATCTCAAGGAATTCAAGGACATCCAGACGATCGTGCCCGGCCTGACGCTGGGCCAGGATGCCAATGGCATCGGCACCCAGGCCACGCTGCGCGGCGTCAATTACGACGTCAACGCCAGCGGCAACAACGGGACGATCGAGTTCTACATGAACGACGCGCCGATCTCGGCGGCGATCCTGTTCCAGTCCTTGTTCGACGTCGGCCAGATCGAAGTGCTGCGCGGGCCGCAGGGCACGCTGCGCGGACGCGCCTCGCCTTCGGGTTCGATCACCGTCACCACGCACAAGCCCGATCTGTCCGAAGCCGGGGGCAGCCTCGTCGGCACGGTCAACACGTGGGGCGACACCAACGGACAGGCAGCGATCAACATTCCGCTGGTCACCGACAAGCTCGCGATCCGCCTCGCCGGGGTGATCGACGAAACCGACAACAACCGCATCAAGTCGATCAACTCCGACGGCGATCCGTATCGCCGGACTCAGGGCGGCCGCCTCTCGGCGCGCTTCCAGCCGTTCGACAACCTGACGTTCGATGGCTCGTTCACGCGCACGGTCCGCACCGCGAGCAACTATGTGCAGGTCGAATCGGCGAACATCGCCAATCCGGCTCTGATCGCCTCGCCGATCGAGATCACCGCGGCGGACCGCGACTCCGTCCAGCGCGCAGCCAGCACATACCGCCAGAGCTTCACGGTGTGGGACTGGGCGGCGCAGTGGAACTTCCTCGGCCAGTCGCTCAACTACGTCGGCTCGCACAACAAGCAGCACTATCAGGCCTCGACCCAGAACGATGTCGGCGCGGCGCTTCCGGGCACGGCGCCCGACGCTTTCCTGAGCGCGGCGCAAGTCACCGATCTTCCGGGCACCCAGACCAACCACGAAATCCGCCTGTCCTCCCAGCAACGTGTCTTCGGGATCTTCGATTACGTTGGCGGCGTGATGTTCAACAACACGGTCAATCCGACGTCGCTCGACGTGCAGACGCCGCTGTTCTTTGCGCCGGCGCTGACCCCTTACACGGTGTTCCACACGGCGGTGGCGGTGCTGCAGAAGACCGAGGAACGCTCCTTCTTCGGCAATCTCACCGCGCACATCGGCGATCTCACCGAGATTTCCGGCGGCGTGCGCCGCATCCGCTACCACGAGACCGGCGGCCTCAGCCTCTCGGGCGTCGCGGTTCCCGCTGCGAATGACGATCGTACGCTTCACGCGACGATCTTCTCCGCCTCGCTCAAGCACAACTTCACGCGCAGCCTGATGGCCTATTTCAACTTCGGAACGTCGTGGCGGCCGGGCTCGTCATCGAATTCGATCCAGCTTCGCAACCAGTCCGAGCCTTACGGCACGCTGGCGGAACTCTACTATCCCGATGCCGAAAAGTCGAAATCGTACGAGATCGGCATCAAGTCCGCGTGGTTCGACAACCGGCTGCGCGCGAACATCACGGCCTATCATCAGACGTTCGATAACTTCGCTTACGCCGCACCGAACGTCTACTACATCTCCAACATCGGCGGGGTCACGGGCGTGAGCTCGATCACGACGTTCACGATCGGAGTGCCCGCCAGGGTGTCGGGCGTGGAAGGCGAAATCTCAGGCAATCCGCTCAAGAACTGGTCCATCGACGCGTCGGCGAGCTATTCCAAGGGCACGATCACGAACGCGCTGATCCCCTGCAATCCTTACGCAGGTGTGCCGACCGCGGCACAGATCTTTACGGCCACCAATGGCCAGCAGGTCGCGACCTGTCAGGTCAATCACTTGCGTGCCGGCACCGCCGCGCCGTTCGTTGCGACCGTACAGAGCGAATACGACCTTCCGATCGCGCCGACGTGGGACGGTTATCTGCGCGGACTGCTCACGTATTATGGCAAGTCGCTTGCCGATCCGACCAATCCTTATGATGACGTCAAGGCTTACGCGCTGGTCAATCTCTACGCCGGTGCACGCTCGGCCAACGGGGCTTGGGAGATCGGGATGTACGTCAAGAACCTGTTCGACGTCGACCGCGTGCTGTCGCGCGGGCTTAACCCGGCGATCAGTGGTGCTTCGGTCATCGGCGGCTCGCCGCCGATCAGCACGTACCGCGTGATCACCACGAACCCGACGCGCGAGGTCGGCGTCACCGCGCGGTTCGCGTTCGGGAGCCGCTGATCCCATGGCGGGCACGGCACGAGCAGCGATCGTCGGCAGCGGGGCGACACCCTACTACTTCCGCGGGGAAAGCGCCCCGCAGACGCTGCTCGAACTGATCGACAAGGCGGTGCTCGCCGCGGTCGCCGACGCGGGGCTGGCGATCGACGAGGTCGATGGCCTCGCGTTCTTCGCGTTCGGCTTCGACACCGGCATGATCATCGAGCAGCTGGGCCTGCGGAACATCACGTTCGCGCACTGCGTCTCCGCGTTCGGCGGCGGCATGGCGGGGATGCTCGATCTCGCGCAGATGGCGATCGA
>CAJCHR010000127.1 GCA_903970225.1 Actinobacteria bacterium 21-64-8
GATCCGCGCGGCATGGCGCGCGCGGCGTGGACGAACTTGCGCACCGGACGCAAGGAAGGCGGCAGCACGATCACCCAGCAGCTCGCCAAGTTCACGTTCCTGACCCCCGACCAGAACCTGACGCGTAAGGCGCGCGAGATCGTGATCGCGTTCTGGCTCGAGGCGTGGCTGACCAAGGACCAGATCCTCGAGCGGTACCTGTCTAACGCGTACTTCGGCGACAACGCCTACGGCCTGCGTGCGGCCTCTCTGCACTATTTCCACCGCCAGCCCGAAGCCCTGACGGTCGGGCAGGCGGCGATGCTCGCTGGGCTGGTCAAGGCGCCGTCGAAACTCGCGCCGACTCACAATTACGACCTCGCCGAAAAGCGCATGCGGCTGGTGCTTCAGACCATGGTGGAGGCCAAATACCTGACGCCGGCACAGGCACAGGCGGAGCCCGATCCCAAGCTCGACGTGCGCAATCGCGGAGATCTCCCCACCGGCACCTATTTCGCCGACTGGGCGCTGCCCGAGGCGCGCAAGATCGATCCGACCAGCTATACCGCGCAGACGTACAAGACCACGCTCGACGCACGGCTGCAGGCGGCGGCACGCGCCGCGATCGCGCGGGCGCCGCTGGGCCATGCGCAAGCCGCGCTCGTCGCGATGCGCCCGAACGGCGAGGTCGTGGCGATGGTCGGCGGCAGGGATTACGCCGATTCGCCGTTCAACCGCGCGACTCAGGCGCGGCGCCAGCCCGGATCGACCTTCAAGCTGTTCGTCTACCTCTCCGCGCTCGACAAAGGCTGGAAGCCGGACGACCGCATCGACAACACCGCGATCACCACCGGCGTCTACAAGCCGCAGAACGCTGGCGGCGCCTATTCGAAGACGATCACGCTGGAGGACGCCTTTGCGCGGTCGAGCAATGTCGCCGCGATCCGCCTGTTCAACGACGTCGGCGACAAGGCGGTCATCGCGACCGCGCGCCGCTTTGGCATCACCGCGCCATTGCCCGCAGGTGACCCGAGCGTGGCGCTGGGAAGTGCGAGCGTGACGCTGCTGGAGCTTACGTCCGCCTATGCCGGGGTCGACGCCAACCGCTTCCCGGTGGCGCCGACCGCGTTCGCGCAGCCCGCGCAAGGCTGGATCGACTGGCTGCTCGACCGCCGCCACAGCCTGTCGGACAGCGAGCACGACGATATCCAGGGCATGCTGCGCGAAGTCGTCAGCCACGGCACGGGGCGCGCGGCGAACATGAATCATCTGGTCTACGGCAAGACCGGCACCAGCCAGGACAACCGCGACGCGTTGTTCGTAGGCTATGTCGACAATCTCGTAGTCGGCGTGTGGGTCGGCAATGACGACAACACCGCGCTCAGCGGCAATCACGGCGGCGGCCTGCCGGCGAGGATCTGGCACGATTTCGTAAGCCGCGCGCTGGGCGAGCATGCCGCGCCGAAGCCCCGCCCGAACCCCGCCGGCCCGATCCAGCCGCTTGACCTGCCCAGTACGATTCCCGCGATCGACGATGCACACGTGCGGCTGGAGAACGGCGGTGCGACGATCGGCACCACGATCAACGGCGCGCCTGTAGACGTTCACATCGATCGGCAGGGACTCCAAATCGATTCGCATGGCGACGAGAAGCCCGACAACGGAGAGCAATGATGAGCCAGTTCGACCTGACCCCGCCCACCGATGAACAAGCGCGCGCGCTCGAAGCGGGCCTCACCGATGAGGAACGCCACGTACTGCTCGAACACGGGACCGAGGCGCCGTTCTGCGGGGTGTTCCTCACCGAGAAGCGCCCGGGGGTCTACACCTGCCGGCTGTGTGGGCTGCCGCTGTTCAAGGGCGGCGAGAAGTTCGAGAGCGGCACGGGCTGGCCCAGCTTCACGCAGCCTTACGCGCCCGATCACCTGCGCACGATCCGCGACACCAGCTACGGCATGGTCCGCATCGAGATCGTCTGCGCACGCTGCGGCGCGCACCAGGGGCATGTCTTCCCGGACGGCCCACCGCCGACGGGCGAACGGTACTGCATCAACTCGGTTTCGCTGGGATTCACCCCGGCCGAGGCGCCGCTGCCCGACAAGCTCGGCCGGGGAGCACCGGAGGGCGCTGTGCTGGCCTAACTCCCCTCCCCTTCAGGGGGAGGGGTTACTCCGTCACATCACTCCACAGTCATCGCCAGTGCGCCATCGCCCTCGTCGATGTGCACCACCGATCCATCCGGCACTTCACCGGCGAGCAGCTTCTCCGCCAGCGGATCCTGCAGGTAGCGCTGCACCGCGCGTTTCAAGGGCCGCGCGCCGTAGACCGGATCGTAGCCCACCCGGCCCAGCCAGCGCTTGGCTGCATCGGTCAGGTCAAGCACGATCTTGCGATCCTTGAGCAGCTTGCCCACGCGGCCGACCTGGATGTCGACGATCGGCGCCATGTGATCCTGGCCCAGACGATGGAACAGGATGATCTCGTCGAGCCGGTTCAGGAACTCGGGCCGGAAGTGCGAACGGACCACGTCCATCACTTGCGGCTCGACTGACGTGACATCGCCGCCTTCCGGAAGGTTCGCAAGGTACTGGCTGCCGAGGTTGCTGGTCAGGATGATCAGCGTGTTGGTGAAATCGACCTGCCGGCCCTGCCCGTCGGTCAGCCGCCCGTCGTCGAGCACCTGAAGCAGGACGTTGAACACGTCGGGGTGCGCTTTCTCGACCTCGTCGAACAGCACGACCTGGTAAGGCCGGCGCCGCACCGCCTCGGTCAGCACGCCGCCTTCGTCGTAGCCGACGTAGCCCGGAGGCGCACCGATCAGCCGGCTCACCGCGTGCTTCTCCATGAACTCGCTCATGTCGATGCGGACCATCGCGTTGTCGTCGTCGAACAGGAAGCCCGCGAGCGCCTTGGTCAGCTCGGTCTTGCCGACGCCGGTCGGGCCGAGGAACAGGAACGAGCCGAGCGGCCGGTTCGGGTCCTGAAGCCCGGCGCGCGCACGGCGCACCGCCTTGGAGACGGCGGTGACGGCCTGCGACTGGCCGATCACGCGCTGGCCGATGGTTTCTTCCATCTTGAGCAGCTTGTCGCGCTCTCCCTGCAGCATCCGGTCGACCGGGATGCCGGTCCAGCGGCTGACCACCCCGGCGATGTCGTCGGCGGTGACTTCCTCGCGCAGCAGGGCGTTGTCGGACGAGGCTTCCGCCTCGGCGACCTGGCGCTCCAGATCGGGGATACGGCCGTACGAAAGCTCCCCCGCACGTGCGAGATCGCCCTGGCGCTGTGCCTGTTCGAGCTCGCCCCTCGCGGCGTCGAGCTGCTCCTTGATCTTGCCCGCGGCCGCGATCTTGTCGCGCTCGTTCTGCCAGCGCGTGGTCAGCTCGCTCGACTGCTGCTCGAAGTTGGCAAGATCCTCGCGCAGCGTCTCCAGGCGGTCCTTCGAGGCCTGGTCACTCTCCTTGGCGAGCGCCATTTCCTCGATCTTGAGCTGGATGATGCGCCGGTCGAGGTTCTCGATCTCCTCGGGCTTGGACTCCACTTCCATGCGGATGCGGCTCGCGGCCTCGTCCATCAGGTCGATCGCCTTGTCTGGCAGGAAGCGGTCCGCGATATAGCGGTTGGACAGCGTGGCGGCGGCGACGATCGCGTTGTCGGCGATGCGCACGCCGTGGTGCACCTCGTACTTGTCCTTGATCCCGCGCAGGATCGAGATCGTGTCCTCGACCGTGGGCTCGCCGACGAACACCGGCTGGAACCGCCGCTGGAGCGCGGGGTCTTTCTCGATGTACTTCTGATACTCGTCGAGCGTGGTCGCGCCGATGCAGTGCAGCTCACCGCGTGCCAAGGCGGGCTTGAGAAGGTTCGAGGCGTCCATCGCGCCTTCGCCTTTGCCCGCGCCGATCAGCGTGTGCATCTCGTCGATGAACAGGATGATCTCGCCGTCGGCGCCCTTGACCTCGTCGAGCACCGATTTGAGCCGCTCCTCAAATTCGCCGCGGTACTTCGCGCCCGCGATCAGCGAGCCCATGTCGAGCGCCATCAGCCGGCGGTCGCGCAAGGATTCGGGCACGTCGCCGTTGGCGATGCGCAGTGCGAGGCCCTCGGCGATCGCGGTCTTGCCCACGCCGGGTTCGCCGATCAGCGCGGGGTTGTTCTTGGTGCGCCGCGCGAGGATCTGGATCGTGCGGCGGATCTCCTCGTCGCGGCCGATCACCGGATCGAGCTTGCCCTCGCGCGCCGCCTCGGTGAGGTCGCGCGCGTACTTGTTCATCGCCTCGTAGGTCTCCTCGGCCGACGCAGTGTTGGCCTGACGCCCGCCGCGCAGCTCGGTGATCGTCGCCTCGAGCGCGGGCGCGGTGACGTTCGCGGCAGCGAGCGCCTTCCCGGCCGCGGTGGTCGTCGCCAGCGTCAGCGCCAGCAGTATGCGTTCGACGGTCACATAGGCGTCGCCCGATTTCTGCGCGAATTGCTCGGCGGAATCGAGCACGCGCACGGTGTCGTTGTCGAGGTTCGGCGCGGCCTGCGCGCCGCCGCCCGACACGGCCGGGATCTTCTCCAGCGCCGCATTGACCGCGTCGATCGCGAACTTCGGGTTGCCGCCGGCGCGCTGGATCAGGCCCGAGGCCATGCCTTCGCTGTCGTCGAGCAGCACCTTGAGCACGTGCTCGGGGGTGATGCGCTGGTGATTGAGCCGGATCGCGGTGGTCTGCGCGGCCTGCAGAAACCCTTTCGCGCGATCGGTGAACTTTTCGAGATTCATGGCTGGTTGGCCTCCTGTATGGCGCCGAGATAGTGTTGCGGATTGGCAACACAAGGCCCTACCCGGGGCCAAGCGCAACAGATCGGCGCGAGAGCCTTGCGCGGCGGGGGCAAGTCGCCAAGATACGGCGATGTTCGAACTCGATCAGGTCGCCGTTCACTATCCCGGCAACGAAAGCTGGTCGCTCGCGCCGACCGATTTCACGATTGAGACGGGGGAGACGATCATGCTGCTCGGCCCCTCTGGCTCGGGCAAATCCACGCTGCTGCGCACGCTCGCCGGGCTGACGCCGTACCAGGGAACCTTGCGGTTCGAGGGCGCGCCCGTGAACGACTGGCGCGCGCTGCGGCATCGGCTGGGCTACGTGATCCAGGACGGCGGATTGTTCCCGCACCTTACGGCCCGCGCGAACGTCGCGCTGATGGCCCGCGAGCTCGGCTGGAAGCGCGACCGGATCGAAGCGCGGCTCGACGAACTCGCCGAACTCGCCGGGCTCGACAAGGCGCAGCTCGATCGGTTTCCGGGCGGGCTCTCGGGCGGCCAACGCCAGCGCGTCGCGATGATGCGCGCGCTGATGCTGGAGCCCGACGTGTTGCTGTTTGACGAGCCGCTGTCCGCGCTCGACCCGATCACGCGGCTGCGGCTCGCGACTGAACTCAAGGACCTGATCGCGCGGCTCGGCAAGACGGTGGTGTTCGTCACGCACAACATGCGCGAGGCGCATTTCTTCCGCGGCCGCGCGGTCTTGATGAACGGCGGCCGGATCGTCCAGCAGGGCACGATCGAGGGAATGGAGGAGGAGCCGGCAGAGCCGTTCGTCGCCGAATTCCTCATGGCGGAGCAGGCGATGTGAGGGGCGATCCGCAAATCATCCTCCCCCAAAGGGGAGGGGGACCAGATCGGAAGAGCA
>CAJCHR010000128.1 GCA_903970225.1 Actinobacteria bacterium 21-64-8
GCCGAGATCGCGCTCAACGTGATGCTCGGCTTCGTCGAGCGGCTGGCGGGTTCATTCAAGGGAGCGGCTCTAAGTGGCGCTTGATTCGAGATTGTTCGGCGAGATCGACCCGCCCCAGCGCCTGCTGATGGGCCCGGGCCCGGTCAACGCGCACCCGCGCGTGCTGCGCGCGATGGCCGCCGATCTGCTCGGCCAGTTCGACCCGGAGATGACCGGGTACATGAACGAGGTCATGGCGCTGTATCGCCCGATCTTCGGCACGCAGAACCAGTGGACGATGCTGATCGACGGCACCGCGCGCGCGGCGATCGAGGCGGGGCTGGTCAGCCTTGCGGCGCCCGGCGACAAAGTGCTGGTGCTGAACTTCGGCCGCTTCGGCCTGCTGCTGACCGAAATCCTGTCGCGTATCGGCGCCGAGATCGCGACGGTCGACGTGCCTTGGGGTGAGGTGGTGCCGCTGGAGGCGATCGGCGAGGCGATCGCGCGAACCGGCGCCAAAGTCGTCGCCACAGTCCATGGCGATACCTCGACGACGATGGCGCAGCCGCTCGACGGGCTCGGTGCGCTGTGCCGCGATGCGGGCGCGCTGCTTTATGTCGATGCGACTGCGACGATCGGCGGCATGGAGATCGCCGCCGATCGCTGGGGCGCGGACGTGGTCACCGGCGGGCTGCAGAAGTGCCTGGGCGGTCCGTCTGGTTCGTCGCCGATCACGATCTCGAACCGGGCGGCCGAGCACATTTTCGCACGGCGCCACGTCGAGCAGGGCATTCGCCGCGACGACATCGTCGATGGCGGAGGCGTACGGATCGGGTCGAACTACTTCGATCTGGCGATGATCATGGATTACTGGTCCGAGAAGCGCCTCAACCACCACACCGAGGCGACGACCATGCTCTACGCCGCGCGCGAATGCGCCCGCGTGGTGCTCGGCGAGGGGCTTGAGGCCCGCTTTGCCCGCCATGCCGCCGCCGGCCGCGCGATGTCGGCCGGGCTCAAGGCGATGGGCCTGACGCTGTTCGGCGACGACCGCCATCGCATGACCAACGTCACCCCGGCGTACATCCCCGACGGCGTGGACGGCGAGCGCGTGCGCAGCGCGATGCGCGAGAACTTCGAGATCGAGATCGGCACCGCGTTCGGGCCGCTGACGGGCAAAGTCTGGCGGTTCGGGGCGATGGGCTACAACGCGATGAAGCACAAAGTGCTGATCACGCTGGGAGCGCTCGAGGCGTGTCTCGTGGCGGAAGGGTTCAAGCTGCCGGTTGGCGAGGCTGTGCCGGCGGCATTGAGGGCTTGGGGCGAGTGACCCGCGATCTCGTCGGATACGGCGCGCACCCGCCCGACCCGCGCTGGCCCGGCGGCGCGAAAGTCGCGGTGCAGTTCGTGATCAACTACGAGGAAGGCGCCGAGAACTCGGTCCTCAACGGCGACGAGCGGTCGGAGGCGTTCCTCTCGGAAATGGTCGGCGCGGCGAGCCATGCCGCTCGCGCAATGGCGATGGAGAGTCTCTACGAATACGGCAGCCGCGCCGGGTTCTGGCGGCTGCACCGGCTGTTCACTGAGCGCGGGCTGCCGGTGACGGTGTTCGGCGTGGCCAAGGCGATGGAGATGAACCCGCAAGCCGTCGAGGCGATGATGACCGCGGGATGGGAGATCGCCAGCCACGGCTACCGCTGGATCGATTACCAGTATCTGCCCGAGGACCTGGAGCGCGAGCACATCGCCAGGGCCATCGAAGTGCAGACCCGCCTGACCGGCGAACGCCCGCTCGGCTGGTACCAGGGCCGCACCTCGCCCAACACCGCGCGGCTGGTCGTCGAGGAAGGGGGGTTCGTCTACGATGCCGACAGCTACGCCGACGACCTGCCCTACTGGGATCGCCAGCACGGGAAGCCGCAGCTGATCGTGCCTTACACGCTCGACGTCAACGACATGAAGATAGTCGCGCTCAACGGCTTCACCGAGGGCGAGCAGTTCTTCCGCCACATGCGAGACACGTTCGATCAGCTGCGCGAGGAAGGCGGGCGGATGATGTCGGTGGGACTTCATGCCCGCATTGCCGGCAAGCCCGGCCGCGCGCGCGCGGTGGCGCGGTTTCTCGATCATGTGATCGCCAGCGGCGACGCTTGGGTCGCGCGGCGGATCGACATCGCGCGGCACTGGATCCGGGAGTTCCCGGCATGACCCTTGAAGAGATCAACGCGCTTCCCCGGACCAATTTCGTCGCGCGTTTCGCCGCCCTGTTCGAGCATTCCCCATGGGTGGTGGAGCGCGCGGCGGAGACGCGGCCGTTCGCGGACGTGCACGCCGGGCTGATGGCCCCCGTGCTCGCCGCAAGCGAGGCGGATCAGCTCGCGCTGATCCGCGCGCACCCCGAACTCGCGGGCAAGGCGGCGATCGACAAGACCCTGACCGCGGAGTCCGCCTTGGAGCAGGCTTCGGCCGGGCTCGATCGGCTGACCGCGGAAGAGTTCGCCAGGTTCCACGCACTCAACGCCGCCTATCGCGCCAAATTCGACTTCCCGTTCATCATCTGCGTGCGTCTGACCGACAAGTCCGGCATCCTCGCGGCGATGGAATCGCGGCTCGGCAATTCGCGCGAGGATGAGATCGCGGCTGCCATCGGGCAGATCGGTGATATCGTCCGCCTTCGACTGGAGGACCTGTGATGACCAACGCCATCGGGATCAATTCAGCCGGCTTGGTCGCGCTCGAAACCGAGCTCAGCCGCCAGCTCGCGCTGACCGGCTTCGGCGGCGAGGACTGGACCCGGCGGCGCGAGCATCCCGAGGGCCACGTGTTCGACGCGGTGATCGTCGGCGGCGGCCAGAGCGGCCTTGCCGCCGCGTTCGGGCTGGCGCGCGAGCGGGTCTCCAACGTGCTCGTGATCGACGAGAATCCGGCGGGCTATGAAGGCCCGTGGGACACGTATGCGCGCATGGTCACGCTGCGCACGCCCAAGGAGCTGACGCCGATCGACTTCGGCATTCCGGCGCTGACCTATCAGGCATTCTGGGAAGCGCAGCACGGGCGCGCCGGCTGGGAGGCGGTCGACAAGATCGCGCGCGGCGACTGGATGGCGTACTTGCGCTGGTACCGCCGCGTGCTCGACCTTCCGGTGAGGAACGACGCGAAGCTCACGCAGATCGAGCCGATGGGTGACAGTCTGTTCAAGCTGCATCTTGCGGTCGGTGAGCCGCTGCTGGCGCGCAAGGTCGTCCTCGCCACCGGCATTCAGGGCGGCGGCGAGTGGCATACGCCCGCGATGGTTTCCGACGCGTTGCCCCGTCATCTCTACGCGCACACCAGCGAGCCGATCGACTTCGCCGCGCTCGCCGGCAAGAAAGTCGCGATCCTCGGCGGAGGCGCCTCGGCGTTCGACAATGCCAACGCCGCGCTGGGGCTGGGCGTTGGCGAGGTCCACGTGTTCATGCGGCGCAAGGTTCTGCCGCGGATCAACCCGATCCGGTTCATGGAGCAGGTCGGCTTCACCGGACGCTTCCCCGCGCTGTCCGATGCCGAGAAATATCAGGTGATGGCCGCGTTCCTCGGTCACAACCAGCCGCCGACCAACGACACCTTCAACCGCGCCGCCGCATGGCCGGGGTTCCGGCTGCACCTGGGTGCGCCGTGGCTCGGCGTCGAAGAGCGGGATGGCCGCGCACACGTGACGACGCCGCAGGACGTGCATGAATTCGATTTCCTGGTGCTCTCGACCGGCCTGGTCAGCGATCCCGCGCTGCGCCCCGAGCTTGCGCTGGTTGCGGACAAGATCGCCCGGTGGTCCGATCGCGTGACTTCGGCCGAGGGTGAGGCCAATGCGTTGATCGACGCGCACCCGTACCTGGGTCCGAGCTTCGAATTCCAGCCGCGCCGCCCTGCCGACGCGGCCGAGCTCCACGGACTGTTCGCATTCAACTATTCGGCGCTGATCAGCCTGGGGCTTTCCGCGTCGGCGCTGTCGGGGTTGCAGCGCGCCTTGCCCCGGCTGGTCTCGGGGGTCGCCGACCAGCTGTTCCTCGATGACCGCGAGATCCTGATCGCCGATCTGATCGCATACGATGAGCACGAATTTCTGGGCGAATGGCCGATACCCGAGGCGGCAAGGCAGGTCGGCGCGGCATGAGCTCGCTTTCGACTCACGTGCTCGACACCGCGCACGGCTGCCCGGCCGAGGGCGTCGCGCTGGTGCTGACCGATCCGAGTGGCCGCGAGTGGTTTTCCGGCGTGACCAACGAGGACGGCCGATGCCCTGGTGTGCCGCCGTGCCCTCTAGGACGATATCGGCTGTCATTTGCGGTGGCCGATTACTTTCGCGAAAAAGGCGTGGCGCTATCCGAGCCGCCGTTCCTCGATGTCGTCAACATCGATTTCGGCATCGCCGCAGAGGGCCATTACCACGTGCCCTTGCTGGTCTCGCCATACAGCTATTCGACGTACCGCGGCAGTTGAGTGCGCGAGTTTTTGCAACGGTTCGGGCGAATCATTGCGTTTGATCGCACTCTGATCTCCCGCCAGAAAAACCGCGCAATTCAGGAGACGAATGATGGCCACCGCGGCGGTCAGCAACCCCATGTCCGAAATCACCCTGCCGCGCGGTTGTACCTTCGAGCGCGACGACTGGATCATCCTCGCCAAGCACTGGTATCCGATCGCTATGGCGCGCGAAGTCGGCGAGAAGCCGATCGGCACCAAGCTGCTGGACCAACCACTGGTGATCTACAAGGCAGACGGCGCGATCGTCGTCGCGCCTGATATCTGCCCTCACCGCGGCGTGCCGCTGAGCCTGGGCACCCAGATCGAAAGCGGCGTGGTGTGTGCCTATCACGGGCTCAAGTTCGGTGCAGAGGGTAAGTGTGTGCATGTCCCGGCAAGCCCCGCGCGCGATATCCCTGCGCGCTTGCACTTGGCGACCTTCCCGGCGGTCGAGCGCTACGGTCTGATATGGACCTGCCTGCTGCCCGAGAGCGCGGAGCCTGCGCCGGGCGCGATCGTCGACATGCCGCACTGGGACGAGCCCGACTTCCAGCAGATCGTCTGCCCTTGGATGGATATCTTCGGGTTCGCCGGACGCCAGATGGAAGGCTTCCTGGACGTTGCGCACTTCGCGTTCGTCCACACCGACACCTTCGGCGACGCGAACAATGCCGAAGTGCCGGCATACAAGACCCGGGTCACCGACACCGGTTTCGAGGCCGAATACTGGAGCACCGTCGGCAACTATCCGATCGGCGTCGAAGGGCGCGGCGTGCCGGGGTTCCGCTGGCTGCGCCATTTCCGCTGTCACCTGCCGTTCGTCGCGACGCTCGAGATCCACTTTCCCGGCACAGACCGGCTGTCGATCATGAACGCCGCTTCGCCGGTCTCGGCCAAGGTCACCCGCCTTTTCGCACCGATGGCGCGCAACTTCGACAAGGACCTGCCGCTCCAGGACGTCTACGATTTTAACTACCGCGTGTTCCTCGAAGACAAGTCGATCGTCGAGACGCAGATGCCCGAATGCCTGCCGCTCGATCCGACGATGGAGGCGCATATTCCTGCGGACCTGAGCTCCATGGCCTATCGCCGCGGGCTCAAGGCGATGGGGCTGAGCCGGTTCTTCATATCGTGACCCGCTCGTTCTCCAATCCACCCTCGTTTTTCCCGCGAAGGCGGGAACCCGTCTCCTAAGCGGCCGGTAGAGTGCTATGCCGGGAAATGGGTCCCCGCCTTCGCGGGGATGACGAAGAGCGCGGGTTATCCATCGCATGACCATCTGCGCCTTTCGCGGCGAATTCCTGTCCGTCGCGCGCGATCCGCTGCGTGATCCAGCCTCCGTGCGTCACGAAGTCGATGGCCTGCTGGTGGTCGAAGATGGCATCATCGCCGCGCGCGGCGCATACGCCGACCTCGTCGATCGCTTTGCCGATGTGCCGATCGAGACATTGCCCGGCCTGATCGTCCCCGGCTTCGTCGACGCGCATGTCCACTACCCGCAGATGGACAAGATCGCCTCGCACGGCGAGCAGCTGCTCGACTGGCTCGACCGGCATATTTTCCCGGCCGAGAAGGCTTTTGCCAACAAGGCGCATGCGTCTTCGGTCGCAGAAGCCTTCCTCGACGAGTTGCTGCGCAACGGCACCACCAGCGCGCTGGTCTATCCGACGGTGCACGAAGTTTCGGTCGATGCGCTGTTCGAAGCGGCGTTGGCGCGGGACATGCGGATCATTTCGGGCAAAGTGCTGATGGATCTCGGGCCGGATGGCCTGTCCGATACGCTCGCGAGCGGACGCGCCGAAACTGAAGCGCTGATCCGCCGCTGGCGCGGGCGCGGGCGGCTCGGGTACGCGGTGACACCGCGGTTCGCGCTGGCCTCCAGCGATGTGCAGTTGGCGGATGCGGGTGCGCTGCTGGCGGATAACCCTGGCATTCTGATGCACACGCACCTCGCCGAGAACGTGCGGGAGGTCTCGGCGGTGGCTGCGCGTTTTGCGGACTCGCTCGACTATCTCGATGCGTATGACCGCTTCGGCCTGGTCACATCGCGATCCGTCTTCGCGCACGGTGTTCATCTGCCCGATCGGGCCTGCGCGCGGCTTGCAGAGACCGGGGCGGGGATCGCGGTATGTCCGAGCTCGAACCTGTTTCTGGGCTCAGGCTTCTTCCATTTCGCGCAGGCCGATCGGCACGGCGTCAAGCTCGGGCTCGGCACCGATATCGGTGCGGGCACGACCTTCTCGATGCTCCACACCGCAGGGCTTGCCTATCAGGCAGGCCTTGCGCGCGAGTATCCGCTCGATCCGTTCCGCGCGCTATGGCTGGCGACCGGAGGCAGTGCAGCGCTGCTCCACATCGAGGACAAGATCGGTGCGCTTGAGGTCGGGCAGGAGGCGGATTTCGTCGTGCTCGACGACGCATCGACCCCGCTGCTTGCACGGCGCACTGCGGGTGTGCCGCTCGCCGCGCGGCTGTTCGCGCTGCAGATCCTCGGCGACGATCGCGCGGTGCGGCGGACTTATATCATGGGTAATCTGGCATGGGATCGTGATGCTTGATCGATTTGTGACCGATCGCCCCTCCCCTTCACGGAAGGGGGCGGGGGTCACTCCCCAAACGCCGCTGCTCGACGCCACGGCGAAAGTCGCTGAACCATCAGTGGCGGCGTTCATCCGAAAGCTCGAGCCCGGCTTTCCGCTGTGGGACGAAACCGCTGCGGGTGCGTGGCTCGACCCGTCCTTGGTGACGAAGCGGGAGAACCTCTACGTCGATTACGATACCCTGTTCGGCCCCGGATACGGCGATGTCGTGTCCTGGCACGAGGGCTATCAGCCGGGTCTCGGTGAGCAGAAGGCCGATGTGGTTCAGGCGATCGACGTCAAAGGTCTCGAAGCGCTGATGGTGCGGCTGATCGGCAAGAGTGCGAAGCCTCAGCACAAGTGACCAGGCGTCATCCGTGCGGCGGGTCTTCGCGCGAAAGGCGTTTGACGTGCACCCCCATCTCGTACCCATAGAGCGCCAGCAGTCCGGCGGACGTCGTCGCCATGAGCAGATCGCACCAGGTGAACGGATGACCCCCGATCCTGAGCACGACCGGCGCGCCGAACACGATGATGCCGACGTTCATCAGAAGAATCGCGACCCGCATCTCGGTGGGCCCGAGACCGCCCACGGCGAGGTGGAACTCGCCATCGACGATCGTGCGCAGATACGTCTGGATCGAAAGCAT
>CAJCHR010000129.1 GCA_903970225.1 Actinobacteria bacterium 21-64-8
TCGGTCGCCGCCACTTCGGCGGCGGGCCTGTCCTGGACAACCGCCAGCACCAGCGCGACGATACCCTTGGTGATCGCCGCATTGCTGTCGGCGAGGAAGTGCAGGCGCTCTGCACCCCCGCCCGCCGGATAGACCCACACACTGGCTGAGCAGCCGCGCACTTTGGTTGCGTCGGTCTTGAGCGCATCGGGCATGGGTTCGAGTTCGCGGCCGAGTTCGATCAGCAGGCGGTAGCGCTCGTCACCGTCGAGGAATTCGTACTCTTCGCGGATGTCGTCGAGGCTGCGCATGGCGCGTGCTCTACCGGGCGAATGCGGGGGCGCAAGTCCGGTGGTTGGGCGAGCGCTGCGCAAATCGAGGCAAACTCAATCTTTCAATGCGTCGATTTCCGCCGCAAGCGCACGGCTGCTGCGGCCGTCGACCGCGATGCGTTCGAGTGTCGCGATCCGGCTCCTGAGATCGCCGACTTCGCCGTGCAACTCCTCGCGGCGAGGGCTGACTCGCGCGGGTGGCACATTCCCGGCCGCGCGGGTGCAATGCGCGGCGCGGATCCATTTGATCGCGCCGATCACCACGATCAGCATGAGCAGGTGAGTCATCAGGTGCATCGGTCGATCCCCTATTCGGCTCTTGATCTGTCGCGCAGGGCCTCGATCTCGGCGGCGATGTCGCGGCTCTTGCGTTCATCGGTGGCGATGCGTTCGAGCACCGCGATGCGTTTGTGGAGTTCGACGATCTCGGCCTCCAGTTCGCTCTCACGGTTGTCGATGATCACGCCGCGCTGGCGGCGGTGATTGTTGATCCGGTCACCGATCGGGCCGCGATTGCGCGTGCTGCGTAGCCAGACGAACGCCAGGATCGCCACGACGATGACGATGGTGTTGAAGAAATCGTGCATGTTACTTCACCATCACTCCGGCCGTGTGACCCTCGACCGCGCGGACATCGCGCAGCGCGTCGATCTGTAGGGCGATGTCATAGCCCTTGTCGCTGACGATCCGCTCGACCACGCGAAGGCGGTCCTCGAGCTCGCCCGTGTGCGCCGCGTACTGCGCGGCTTTCTCGGCGGTTTGCCCCGCGAGGATCTCGATCTTACGCTGCTGGAACTTGAGCCAGTGCTTGAACGTGCTGGCGACCAGCGCGAACACCGCGATGATTCCGGCCATGAGGAACGCGAACGCGAAAACGTCACCCGGGCTCATTGGCGTGTCTCGCCAAGCAAGCCGGGATCGTGCGGCGTCTCGACCATGCGGGTATCGCGCAGCGCCTCGATCTGGGTCGCGACGTCATAGCCGCGATCGGTGACGATCCGTTCGAGCACGCGCACACGCTCTTCGAGTTCTCGGTTGCTGTTCGCGTATTGCGCCGATTTCTCCGCCGCGGCGGCGAGGTTCATTTCGGCGAGCTTGCGCTGGTGCTTGGTCCAGATCGCGAAGCCTCCGACCAGGAATGGCGCAAGCGGGATCATAAGGGCAAGATTGGCCGGATCCATGGTATCGGTCCCCCAGGGAAATGTGGTGAGCGGCTCAGCTCAGGCGGTCGATTTCGCTCGAGAGGTGCGAATTGCGGCCGTAGCTGCGCTCCATCTCGGACAGGCGCCGGTCCATGTCGGACAAGTCCGCGCGCACCCGCGTCTTGCGATCGCGGTGGCGGCTCATGCGATCGAGATAGCGCTCGTCGTCCATGCCATCGTAATCGATGGCGCCATACCCGCGGGCGGGCGCCTTGGGTGCGACGAACGCGATGATGAAGTAGATCGGGATCGCGGTGCCCCAGCCGAGCAGCGTCAGCACCACGAGCGCGACACGCACCCAGATTGCCTCGACGCCGATGTAATCGGCGATCCCCGCGCACACACCCAGGAACTTGCCGTCCGCCTTGTTGAGATGGAAGCCGCTGTTGGTCCTGCTCACTGCCGTGTTCCTTTGCAGATTCGCGCTGCGGCGCGAAGTTCGGTTGTACTCTTTTGCGCGGGCGGGGTCACGCCTGCGCGTCTTTGCCGGCCTCGTCCTTGTTAAGGGCGCGCTTCATCGCTTCGAGTTCTGCATCGACCTTGTCGCCACCCTCGAGCGCGGCGATCTGTTCGGCGAGCGATGGCGTCGCGTTCGGACGATCCATGCCCATCGATAGCGAATCCGCGCGGCCTTCGGCATAATCGACGCGGCGCTCGAGCTGGTCGAAGCGGTTCATCGCATCATCGACCCGGTCGCTGGTCAGCAGCGTGCGCAGTTTCACCCGATGCTCCGCGCTCTGCAGCCGGGTCAGGATCGAGCTCTGGCGCGAGCGGGCTTCGCGCAGGCGCACCTGAAGCTTCTCGATGTCTCCTTCGTTGGCGGTCAGCGCATCGTCGAGCACCGTGATCTCCTCGCGCAGCTGCCCGGACATCTCGGCCGCCTTCTTCTTCTCCATCAGCGCGGCGCGGGCGAGGTCCTCGCGGTCCTTGCTCAGCGCGAGCTGCGCCTTGTCCGCCCAGTCGGCCTGGAGCCGATCGAGCCGCGCGACGTGGCGGCGCAGCTCCTTCTGGTCCGCGATCGTGCGCGCGCTCGCCGAGCGGACTTCGACCAGCGTCTCCTCCATCTCGAGGATCATCAGCCGGATCATCTTCGAGGGATCCTCGGCCTTCTCGAGCAGATCGTTGAAGTTGGCGGCGATGATGTCGCGGGTGCGGGAAAAGATGCCCATGGCGGGTGCTCCGGTGAATGTGCGGGCGTTGTAGCGCGGAATGAGGCGTTCGAGCGAGGGGGGGCTGCGCAGCGATTCCACTTCCGCGTCGATGCGGCGCAGCCGGGGAGGGGGCGAAGCCGTCGGGGCGTCGATCCCATCCAGCGTCAAACCTTCCACGCCGGTCACATCGGCACCGCGGCGTAAGCCGTCGTCGGCCCGAGGTCGCCGAACAGCGCGACCGCGTTGACCGCCAGCATCAACAGGATGCTCGCGATGATCGCCCAATCGAGCTTGGTGCGGATGCGCACAGGCTTGGCACGGCTCAGCCTGGCGGCGTGCGTTGGCGAGAAGGTGTTCGGCATCTTCGGTCCTCATGTCAGTACGCTGTCGGTCCCGTTCATAGTATAGCAAACCCCGTGCCAATTTGCGCAGCAGCGGAAATCTGCGGGTTTTTCCAGAGGGTATAGCCCTGGTCGCGACGCGTATTGCCGAACATTGGGAAATCCTGCTAACATTCGGCAATGGATCGTGCGCCCCAGTTCATCGGCCAATCGACCGCGTTCCTCGATGCGGTCGAGCGTGCAAGCCGCGCCGCGCCGACCAGCCGCCCGGTGTTGGTGGTCGGCGAGCGCGGGACAGGCAAGGAACTGATCGCCGAGCGCCTCCACCGTCTCTCGCCGCGCTGGGGCGAGCCTCTGGTGACGCTCAACTGCGCGGCGCTGCCCGAGACGCTGATCGAGGCCGAACTGTTCGGACACGAGGCCGGCGCCTTCACCGGCGCCACCCGCGCGCGCGTCGGCCGCTTCGAGGAGGCGGACCGCGGCACATTGTTCCTCGACGAACTGGCGACACTCTCGATGGCCGCGCAGGAACGCCTGCTGCGCGCGGTCGAATACGGCGAGGTCACGCGCATCGGCGCCTCGCGCCCGATGCAGGTCGATGTGCGCATTGTCGCCGCAACCAACGAACACTTGCCGCGCCTGGCCGAGCAGGGGAAATTCCGCGCGGATTTGCTGGACCGCCTGAGCTTCGAGGTGATCACGCTGCCCCCCCTGCGCGTGCGCGAAGGCGACGTGGTGGTTCTCGCCGAATACTTCGGCACGCGCATGGCGAGCGAACTCGGCTGGCAGGGCTGGCCGGGTTTCTCGGAAACCGCCTTGAGCCTGCTGGAGTTCTACGCCTGGCCCGGCAACGTGCGCGAACTGCGCAACGTCATCGAACGTGCGGTCTATCGCTGGGACGAGTGGAACGGCGCAGTGGACGTGGTGGTGTTCGACCCGTTCGACAGCCCCTGGCGACCGGAGGCCGCGGCGCCTGAGGCCAGGGCGCCGTCAGCGTCACCGCCATCGGCATCCGTTGCCGAGCCGGCAAACGACGACGCGCTCGACCAGATCACCAACTTGCGCGGCGCGGTCGATGCGCACGAGAAAGCGATCCTGACGCGCGCGCTGTCGCGGCACCGACACAACCAGCGGCGCACTGCACAGAACCTGGGGCTTACGTACGATCAGCTGCGGCATTGTTTGCGCAAACACGGTTTGCTGGAGCGGGCGGGTGCGGCGACGGACTCGTAGAACGGTATTCATGGAACCTTGGTGCTGATGCCAGGGTTCAGCGCTCAGCAATCGCCTGCGGGTAAATTGCCTACCGCGGATTACGTATGGAGTGTTCTCAATGATACAGCGCCTCACATCAGCAGTCATCGCTATCGCCGTC
>CAJCHR010000130.1 GCA_903970225.1 Actinobacteria bacterium 21-64-8
ACGTGTGCTCTTCCGATCTTCGCAGCAGCTTCACCGCCGCCTCGACCGCCGGTGTGCTCGCGGGCTGGTGGACCAGGCGATAGACTTCGGGCTTCTGCAGCGGCGCCCAGTCGGGCGTCTCCTGCAGCACATGCGCGGGGATCTCGACGTAGACCGGGCCGGGCTTGCCCGATTGCGCGACGCGCAGCGCCTCGAGGATTACCTCATCGGTCTGCTCGGCATATTCTATCACGCCGACATATTTCATCGCCGGCTCGAGGTACCTGGGCTGGCTGATGTACTGCGAACGGCCGCGCTTGACGCGGTGCTCGGCGAGTCGCCCGCGGTTGCCGCCCAGGAAGATCGTGGGGGTGTTTTCCTTCGCCGCCACGATCGCGGCGGCGACCAGGTTGGCGACGCCCGGGCCCTGCGTGCCGAACACCACGCCCGGCTTGCCGGTCATGCGCGACCAGGCCTCGGCCATGAACGCGCCGGCCTGCTCATGGTGCGGCGCGATGACCTCCCAGCCGCGCACTTCGGCGGTGACCGCCATGTGTACGAAACCCGGATCGGGGATCCCGAACAGCGTCCTGATCCCTTCGCCCTCGAATAGCTCCAGAATGCGCTCGTAGACGGGTGTGCTCACGGTATTCCCCCAGATCGGTATGCGGACACGCAAAACGGCTGGCAGGACATCGTCCCGCCAACCGCCTTGTGGTCGATCTTTTGTGTCAGGCCGGCGTCGGTTCGGCGGCAACCGCCTCGGCGACGGGCTTGGTCTGCGACAGCGACGTACCGAAGGTGTGGAAGCCTGTCGCATGAAGCCCGCCAAGGCCTCCGGCGACGAACACCAGCACGTCCTTGGGCTCGGGCGAGGCGTAGATCCGGCCATCGGCACGGATGCGGCCCTGGCCTTCAAGCTGGTCGCGATGCTCCTTGTTGAGGTAATCGGCCTCGACGCTGGAGAACTTCCACAGGATCTCCTGCACGTCCTCGATGTTGGGCAGCTCGCGCCCGACGATCTGGGCGCAGATCGGGTTGATCGCGATCAGCATCTCGCCGAACGGAACCGCGCCCGAGAAGCAGTTGCAGCCGGCGTAATTGACCGACTTGCCGATCATTTCGAGAAAATCGGTCGCGCTGTGCGAAGTGGTGTCGATGATATTCATCGTGCCCATCGTGCCGAACGAGGTCACCGCGTTGCCGGCCACGCCGCGGCGCTCCGCCAGAGGGGCCCACGGCGACTTCTCCTCCCACTCGCCGGTGACGATGCCTGCGACGCGGCCCGGCGAACCGAACGTGGTCTGCGAGGTGACGCCCGCGAGCTGTCCCGCGACATTGCGCATGATCAGGCGGATCGCACGCCCGATCGACGCGCTGCTGCCCGCGACCCCTCCCAGGCAGCCGTAGCTGAACGGGATGTCGAGCTTATGGCGGATCGGACCGTTGACGACGAACACCGGATAGACCGGCGCGGTGGTGGTGTTGACGCCGTAAAGCTCGAAGTCGGGATCGGCGATCGAGGTGATCGCGGCGATGATCAGTTCGAGAGTCTCAGGCGGGGCGCCCGCCATCACCGCGTTGATCACGATCTTCTCGACCGTGGCCTCGACGTTGCCGGGCAGGGTCGCGATGACCTCGTCCGGGTAGCGATCGTTCTCCTGGAGGAAACGGCGCACGCGGCCGTCGGTCGGCGGGATCAGCGGCAGGCCGTCGCCCCATCCTTCCTTCAGCGCGAACGCGTTGAACTCCTCGATGTCGAGATCAACTTCATGCTGGCGGCTGGTCAGCCAGTCCACCTCGCACCCTTCGGGACCGCAATCGCGGCTGACGAGCGTCTTGAGTTCAGGAGAATCGCGATGCGCCGCGGGCCGGATCAGTTCGATGCTCATTCTGCGGCCTCCGCATAGGCAAGGCTCGCGCCCATGGTCTCGAGCACGCCGGCGAAATGCGCCTCGCCGATTACCAGCACGTCTTCCTTGAGCTGCTCGTTGAGCGGGTAAGGCAGGACGTGGACGCGCAGGCCCGAACGGCCGCCGCGTCCGGCGATCTCATGCGCGAACGATTCGAAGTTCTTCGTCGCGATCGCGGTCGTAGGAAGGCCGTAATTGGCGGCGGTGATCGCATCACGCACGGTCCAGCCGGTGCACGAACCGCAGTTGGCGAGCCCGACGACGGCGATGTCGATCGATTCGATGAACGCCTTGTACTCACGTGCGCAGCGCTCGCCTTCGTCGCCCGAGCGCCCGGCCGAACGCCAGAATACGACCTCGGCACCGGCGGCGCGGAATTTCTCGGCCCACAGCTCGCTGATCCAGTCCCACGCGCGCCACATGCGATCGACGCGGAAGCCGACTGTCTTGCCCGCCAGAGGACCCGCATCGGGGCCCGGATCGGCAATATCGTCAGCCCGCCTTGCGGTGGGATCCAGAACTTTTCCAAGTGCCATGCATCGTCTCCCAAAATTTCGGACTGCATCTGACTTGCCGAGTTGAACGACTGGCCGACTGCGTCCCCGGCACTATTGCAGGTCGAATCTGTTGCGTCCAATGTAGGCCAAGTACGATTTTAATGAGTCCACTGCATCATGCTTCAGCTCAAATCCCTGACTCACCTGATCGCGCTGTCTCGCCGGCTGAACTATGCGCGCGCGGCGGAAGACCTGGGGATCTCGCAATCCGCACTGACCCGCTCGATCCAGGCGCTGGAGAAGCAGATCGGGATGCGGCTGTTCGATCGCGACCGCGGCGGCGTCGCGCTGACGCCTCAAGGCCGGCAGGCTGTCGAGCGCTGCGCGGTGCTGCTCGCCGATGCCGAAGACGCCGAGCGGCATCTCGTGCTCGCCGCCGGCGCGCAGGCGGGGCACATTCGCTTCGGCATGGCGCCGCTGCCGGCTTCCGCGCTGCTGCCGCAGATCATCTCCGAACGGCTCGGCGCCGCGTCGGAGGTCACGCACGAGGTCATGGTGCGCGATTCCGATGCCTTGTGGGACTTGCTTGTCTCGGGGGAGATCGAGTTTTTCGTGACCAATGAAGGCTTTGCGTATGACAGCCCCCGGCCGCGAGTGGAGACGCTGGGCCACTTTCCGGTCGGCGGGATCGTGCGTGCGGGCCATCCCTTGCTGATCGGCGCCGATCCGAACGCGAAGTTCCCGGTCATCCGGTCGAGCTGGACGGGCATGGCGCTTCCGGCCTCGATCCAAGGTCGCATACTGGGCGCACCGAACGTCATCGAGGATTTCGGATCGCTGGCCAAGATCGCGAGCACGTCCGACGCGATCTGGTTTTCATCGCCCTATGCGGTGCCGATCGAGCTTTCCAACGGTACGCTGAACGAGCTTCCGGGCGGTGATGACGACGGGCCGCGCGAGGTCCGGATCATTTTGTATTCGCTAGAGCGCCGATCGCAGTCGCCGTGGGCACGTTCGATCAAGGATTCCCTGCGCGGTCACATCAAGAAGCTCGCGGTGAAAACGCCAGTATGAGTGCCGTCACCCGGATGCTCCGAGGGTTTTTCTCGTATCTTCAGGCAGATGCTATATAGTTGTGCAATCGTCGTTTCGAGCCTTCGCAAGCGTACGGCGCCAGAGAGAAATTTGTTCTCCCGCTTGCCAGCAGGAGAAATCACGTGCCCGGCAGTTCGCTTATACAAAAAGTCGGCCAACTCATCGCGCCGCCCGAAGTCCCCGCTGAACGATTTCGGCACGTCGAGGGTCAGGCCTGCTTTGAGATTTACCGAACCGAGCGTGTAAGCCTGACCTCGATCATGTTTTCCGGCGACGATTGGCGATGGCGCCTGCGCTCCGCTGCGGGTGCCGTGGTGGTCAATAGCCAGGGCTACAGCACAGAACGCGCCTGCCAGGCGGCGGTCGCGGCGCTCCGGCAGGAGGCCGGGTCCGCGACCATCTCGGAGGAGCAGCGCGAGTGATGGGCGCTCACGCTCCGATAAATCTGGCCTCGCGACGTTCGAAAACCGAGGCGACACCCTCGGCATAGTCCGCCGTGCGCTTCAGGGCGGTCTGCTGTGCGTGTTCGTTGCGCATTGCGGCGACCGCGCCGTCGGCCAGTCCCGCGGTCAGCGTCGCACGCACGGCGACCAGCGCCAGCGGTGCATTCGCGGCGATCTCCTGCGCCATCACCAACGCTTCCATGCGCGCGTCGTTGCTCGCCGCAAGCCGGTCGGCGAGACCCCACGCCAGCGCCGTCTCGGGCTTCACCCGCTCGGCCGAGAGGCTCATCCATGCCGCGTGCTGGGCTCCGATCAGGCGGGGCAGGGTGAACGTCAGCCCGAAGCCGGGATGGAAACCCAGTCGCACGAAGTTGCTGGAGAACCGCGCGCCCGCTGCTGCCACTCGGAAGTCCGCGACCAATGCGAGCCCCAGCCCGGCCCCGATCGCCGCGCCTTGAATCGCGGCGACGAGCGGCTTCCTGCGGCGTAGCAGCCGCTCGGCCTGCACATACAATGCCCCGATCGCCGCCATCCCGTCCTCGGCGACGATGCTCTCGTCGCCCGCGAGATCGGCGCCTGCGCAAAAGCTCTTGCCCTCCGATGCCAGCACCGAGCAGCGGATCGCCGGGTCCGCATCGATCGCATCGAGCGCATCCGCGATCAGCGCGAGCAGCGCGGGGCTCGCATAATTGTACGGAGGATTGGCGAAGACGATCTCGGCGACGGATCGATGTTTGGTAACGGTCACGCTGGGCGGCATCGTGCGAACCTTGTATGCTGGGCACGCCGCCTTAGCGAAGCGCGAGGACGACTGCCAAGGCCGCGCGTAAAACGCCGCGGCGATGGGGCGGGTTTTCGTGCCTGCGCGACACATCCCCGTTTGACAACACCCGCCCATTGCTGGCTTTCTCGCGCTTGCCGAGCCGGAAGCAGAAGCTCGGAAAGAGGACGCGACCACCTTGCAGCACATTCTCACTTCGGATCAGGAACTCCTGCGCGACACGACGTCGCGCTTTCTCGGCGACCGCGTGCCGCTCAGCGCGCTGCGCAAGCTGCGCGACGATCCTGCGGGGTTCGAGCCTTCGTACTGGACGCAAGGCGCCGAACTCGGCTGGACGATGCTGCTGGTCGGCGAGGACGACGGCGGCGGCAGCGTCAGCGGCAATGGCGCGGCCGATCTCGCGCTGATCGCATACGAATTCGGTAAGCACGCCGCGCCGGGACCGCTCGCCGACTGCAATCTGGTGGCGGCGGCGCTGGCCGGGCAGGGCGGGGCGCTTCAAGTGCAGGCACTGGGCGAAATCCTGACCGGCGCCGCAATCGCCTCGGTCGCGCTGGGCGCGGCGCCGTGGCAGCGCGCTTCGGAAGCGACCGTGCGCATCACGCGCGACGGCGATGACGTGATCATCGACGGCGCGGTGCGGCCGGTCGAATCCGCGCTTCAGGCGAAATACCTGCTCGTCTCCGGAATCAGCGACGGGGGGCCGACGCAAGTGCTCGTGTCCGCCGATGCGCCCGGGATTACGATCAAGGCGTTGAAGGGCCTCGACGTCACGCGCCGCTTTGCGAGCGTCACCCTCGAGCGCGTCCGCGTCCCGGTGAGCGCGCTGGTCGGCGAATTCGGCGGAGCGGCGGATACGTTGCGCCGCCAGATCGATCTTGCCGCAGTGATCCTCACCGCCGAGGCGGTCGGCGCGATGGATGCGGCGTTCGAGATGACCGTCGACTGGGCGTTCGATCGCTATACCTTCGGCCGCGCCCTGGCCTCGTACCAGGCGCTCAAGCACCGGTTCGCGGACATGAAGAGCTGGCTCGAGGCGAGCCACGCCGCGAGCGACGCGGCCGCCATCGCGATCGGCACCGGCGCCGAAGGCGGGGGCGAGATCGCGAGTGCAGCCAAGGCTTATATCGGCCAATACGGCGCCGAACTCGTGCAGGATTGCGTCCAGCTCCACGGCGGCATCGGCGTGACTTACGAGCACGACCTGCACTTCTTCCTGCGCCGGGTGACGCTCGACCGGCTGCTTTACGGCACCCCCGCGGATCATCGAAGATTGCTGGGCCAGATGCAGCTTCAGCAGGAGATCGCAGCATGAGTGACATGGAAACCGTCGAGGAATTCCGCGCCCGCGCGCGCGCCTGGATCAAGGGCAATCTCGGGCCGCAGCAGCCATGGGATCTCAGCCAGAACTGCGACAGCGACGAGGAGGAGCTCAAAGCCGTCGCACGCGATCGCGGCTTGCAGCGCAAGTTCTTCGACGCCGGATTCGGCGGGATCTGCTTTCCCAAGGAATACGGCGGACAGGGGCTGACCCACGATCACTTGCGCGCGTTCAACGAGGAGCTTGCGGGCTACGAATACCCCTCGCGCTTCACCGTGCCGACGTTCACCCCGTGCGCCACGGTGCTCCTCGAATTCGGCACGCCCGAGCAAAAGGCGCGGCATATCCCCGCGATCCTCAAGGGCGACGAGTTCTGGGCGCAGCTCCTGTCCGAACCGGGCGGCGGCTCCGACGTTGCGGGGATCACCACCCGCGCGACGCGCGTCAACGACGAGCGCGGCGACGGCTGGCTGATCAACGGCGCGAAAGTCTGGACCAGTCGGGCGTGGTGGCACGACTGGGGCCTGCTACTCGCGCGCACCAACTGGGACGTGCCCAAGCACACCGGGATGACCGTGTTCATCCTGCCGCTGCAGCAACCAGGGATCGAGATCAGCCGGATCGAGCGTCTGAGCGGCGAGACCGAGGCCTGCCAGGAGTTCTTCACCGACGTGTTCGTCCCCGACAGCGACCGGATCGGCGAGATCGACTCCGGCTGGACCGTCGGCACCCGCTGGATGTATCATGAGCGCGTCGGCCATAACTCGCCTTACGTGACTCGGCCCGCGGGTCTGGGTCATCAGGCGAGCGCGGAAGGCCCGACCGTGGTGCGCATCGCGCGCGATGGCGGGGCCGATCTCGAAGACCCCTCGGTGCTCGAACTGATCGGCGAGCACCGCGCCCTCGACATCGTCACGCACGAGCTCCAGCGCCGGATCGCGAATGCGGCCGCCTCTGGTTACGGCAACAAGGACCTGTCCTCGATCGACCGCCTCTTCCGCGGCGTTGCCAAGGTTCGCCAGGCGACGATCGCGCTCGACCTCGCCGGCCATGCTGCCAGCGCATGGACCGAGGAGGAAGAAGGCGCGACTGGCGCCACGGGCATGAACTTCCTGATGCGGCAGGTCGTCTGCATCGGCGGGGGCACCACCGAAATCTCGCGCAACGTCGTCGCCGAGCGTGTGCTGGGCATGCCGCGCGAGCCCAGCGGCGACAAGAACGTGCCGTTCAAGGACGTACAGCGCGGGCCGAAGCGGGGTTGAGGGCGCGCCTTCGCCTCGCCGAAGGTCTTCGAGGTGGCGGACTTGATCCAGGTCTAGCTACGATCTGCTCCGTGATGTAAGCGACCTTGCCCGCGCATCAGCCGGTGCCGGGGACAGAAAGCAGCTTCGTTGACCTTGATTACGACCGAGACACGGCGCGAACTCGCTGTCGGCCAGTACGATTTCGCGCAGACGGCTCGCGCTCACGATCAGAATGATGGGCAAGCGCGCATTTGCGACGCGAAGGCGATCGGTCAGCAGGCGGCGAAGCAATTTCATGCCTTCGGCGCGGATGCGAAGAGAGCCCTGTTTCAGCTGATCACCACGGGAATCGCGTTTTTCGTGATGCTGGCGATCATCGCCTGGGCTTCACGCGACATTTACTGGCTCGCGCTACTGCTCGCGGTGCCGACCGCCGGGCTGCTCGTGCGCCTGTTCATCGTCCAGCACGATTGCGGGCATGGATCGTACTTCAAGTCACGGCTTGCCAACGATTATGTCGGCAGGGCAATCAGCATCCTGACGCTCACGCCTTACGGCTATTGGAAGCAGGGCCACGCGATCCACCACGCGTCGAGCGGCAATCTCGATCGGCGGGGCCGGGGCGATGTCGAAATCCTGACCGTCAGCGAATATCAGGCGCTGTCGGCGGC
>CAJCHR010000131.1 GCA_903970225.1 Actinobacteria bacterium 21-64-8
CCCTACACGACGCTCTCCGATCTGCGCATCCTGGCCGGCGGGCACGGGTGTCGGCACCTTTCGCATAGCGCTGCTTCCCTATGAGCGGCTCGAAGTCGTCGATCCGACTCATCCGGTCCGCGCGCACAACGAATATCTGGAGTTTCTTCTGGAAGGGGGGCTTGCCGCGGTCGTGGTTGCGCTCGCGGCCGCCGCCCTTTTTGCACGCCAAATCGCGGCCGCGGTGGCGGCGGTGCGGCATGCGGAACGGCCGAAACTGCTTTGGGCGCTGGGCGTTTTGGCGATCAGCGCGTTGCATTCATTCGTTGATTATCCGATGCGGTCTATGGCATTAACGATTATTGACGGAGTTGCGGCGGGGATTGTCTTCGCGATGGCAGCGAGGCGAAATCGCGATCGCCTGAGGGGGCTCACATCGGCGTGACAATGGGCAAGTGGGGCGCGATCATCCTTGGCGCGGCCGGTTTGGTTCTTTCCGGCCAGGGGCTGGCCGGACAGGCGTTGGCTAAGTCCCGCGATGCGGGGGCAGTCTCGGAAGGCGCACAGGCTTACGAAGCCGTGCCTGCGGCCGATCCGGCCGCGGCGCGGGTGTCGTACCGCATCGTCGCGAACGATATCCTCAACCTGCAGGTGTTCGACGAGCCCACGCTCAGCAACGATTCGCTCCAGGTCGATGCCAGCGGCACGATCCAGATCCCGCTGATCGGCGAGGTCGTGGCCGGCGGCCGCACACCGAGCGACGTGGCCGCCGAGATCGAGAAGCGGCTGGGCGCGAAGTACATCGTCAACCCGCAAGTCGTCCTGTCGGTCAAAAAGGCCGCGCCGCGCACGGTTTCGGTCGAGGGCCAGGTCAACAAGCCGGGCGTCTACGAGATCGACACCAACACCACGCTGCTTTCGGCGCTGGCGAAGGCGGAAAGCCCGACCCGAGTGGCGCGGCTCAAGAACATCGTCGTCTTCCGCAACGTCGACGGCAAGCGTGCGGCCGCGCGCTTCAATCTCAACGAGATTCGCGAAGGCAGCGCGCCCGATCCGCTGATCCTGAGCGGCGACGTGGTCGTCGTCGGCTTCTCGCCGGGCAAGGGCGTCTGGCGCGACATCGTCCAGGCCGCGCCGCTGTTCAATATCTTCTATGTCTTCCGCTGAGGTGTGGTGATGGCGACCGTTGTTGATGCCAGGCCGCGCCGCGCGGACCGCAATATTCCCTATCAGTTCGATGCCGAGGATCTGGGCGAGACGCTTCCGACTGCGCGAGGCGGAGTTAGCCTTCGCGACCTGGCACTGACCATCCGTGCCAACGCGGTGCTGATTGCGGCGATTATCGGCGGCTTCCTGGTGCTCGCGCTGATCATCACGCTGCTGCAGACGCCGAAGTATTCGGCGAAAGCGACGATCCAGATCAACTCCCAATCCGACAGCGTTCTCGGCCAGACCGGGACCGTCGAGCAGGAGAGCGCGAACTACTTCGACCAGGACCGCTTCCTGCAGACCCAGCTCGATATCCTGCAGAGCCGCGGCCTTGCGCTGCGTGTCTCGCAGCGGTTGAAGCTCGCCTCGGACCCGGCATTCTTCAAGGCGGCCGGTCTCGGCGCTCCGGATTCCAGCACCTCGTCGGCGGCGGCGCAGGAAAGCGTGCTCGGTGCGCTGAAGTCCAACCTGTCGGCCGAGCTGCCGCGCAATTCGCGCATCGCCTCGATCGGTTTCACCACCGCCGATCCGGGTCTGTCCGCGCGCGTCGCCAATGCCTTCGCCGACGAGTTCATCGCCGCGAACCTGCAGCGCAAGTTCGACAGTTCGGCCTATGCGCGCAGCTTCATCGCCGATCAGCTCGCCAACGCCAAGACGCGGCTCGCCGGGTCCGAGATCGCGCTCAACAATTACGCGCGCCAGAACGGCCTGATCCGTACCCGCGACGTGGCCACGCCATCGAACGGTGACAATCACCTGCAGGGCAGCTCGGTCACCACCGACAGCCTGCTCCAGCTCAACGAAGCGGCCAACACCGCGCGAGCGGCGCGGATCGCTGCCGAGGGCCGGTGGCAGGCGCTGTCCGGCGCCGGCGCGCTCAATTCGCCCGAAGTCCTGAGCAATCCCGCGGTTCAGTCGCTGCTCGGGCAGCGTGCCGACGTGCAGTCGAAACTTCAGCAGGCGCGCGCCAAGTATCTTCCCGATCATCCGGTGGTGATCGCGCTCAAGGCGCAGGCGGCGGCGGTCGATCAGCAGCTGAAGGCGCTGGTGGGTGCGGTACGCGGATCGGTGAAGGCGCAGTACGATGCGGCGGCCGATTCGGAAAAGAAGCTCGAAGGCCAGGTCGCTTCGCTCAAGACCGCGACCTTGGGTGAGCAGGATCGTTCGGTGCAGTACAACCTGCTCGCGCGTGAAGCCGACACCAACCGCACGATCTACGACGGGCTGCTGCAGCGCTTCAAGGAACTGAACGCCGCTGCGGGAATCAGTGCTTCGAACCTGGTGATCATCGATCGCGCCGATCCGCCGGCCGGACCGTCTTCGCCCAGCCTGTTCAAGAACCTGCTGATCGCGCTGGCGGTGGGCATCATCGCCTCGGGCCTGGTGGTTTTCCTTCGCGAGCAATTCGACGACTCGATCCGCGTGCCCGAGGATATCGAGCAGAAGCTCGACTTGTCGCTGCTCGGCGTGATTCCGCGCGCGCTGGACAATCCGGGAACCGAGCTGGCCGATCCCAAGTCGCCGCTGTCCGAATCGTACAATTCTCTCGGTAGCCGGCTGCTGTATGCGACGGGTGAGGGGGTGCCCGAAACGATCCTCGTCACATCGGCCCAGCCAACCGAGGGCAAGTCGGTCACCAGTCTCGCGATCGCCAGCAATCTTGCGCGGATCGGCAAGCGTGTTGTGCTGATCGATCTCGATCTGCGCCGACCGTCGCTTCACCGCAATATCGGCGCCGAGAACACGCGCGGCATGTCGACGCTGCTGACCTCGCAGGACACGCTGGACAGCGTGCTGCTCGCTACCGGACAGGATCGCCTGACGGTGATCACCTCGGGCCCGACGCCGCCGAACCCCGCCGACCTGCTCGCCAGCGCGCGTCTCCAGGGGCTGATCGACGATCTTGCCGAGCGTTTCGACGTGGTGGTGATCGACAGCCCGCCCGTGCTCGGTCTGGCCGACGCGCCGTTGCTGTCTGCGCTTGTCGATGGCGTGGTGATGGTGATCGAGGCCGGTCGCGGACGCCGCGGCGCGCTCAAGTCCTCGCTGCGCCGCCTGCGCTCGATGCGCGCGATCCTGCTGGGTGCGGTGCTGACCAAGTTCGATCCGAAGAAGTCGGCCAATCGCTATTCCGATTACTACGGCTACGATTACTACAATTCGGAACCCGATACCGCCGCGCGCGGCTGATCTGCGCGGGCCGCGATCGTGAACGGTATCGGCACGGGACGGAGAGTCCTGATCCTGGGGCTGGGCGCGCTGCTTGGCTTTGCCATCATCGGAAGCGGCCTCGACCGTATGAGCGATGTCGGCGGAATCGCGGCGAGCGCGGTCCCCGCGCCGTTTCGCGCCAATGCCCCCCGCGCGCAGGGTGACGGATTGATCGAATCGGGCGAAACCCGCGCGGCCGCAACCGCAGCGGCGCAAGCGGTGGCCCATGCTCCGATCGATGCGCGCGCCGCCGGGCTTTACGGGCAGGCGTTGTTGATGAGCGGCGACCCGTCGCGTGCGGCGCGGGCCTTCGACGTTTCGCGCCAGCTCGGATGGCGCGAGCCGTTCACCAATCTGTACTGGACGCGCGAGGGTCTGCGCACCGGTGACCTGAACCTTGCGGCCGATCATCTCGACGCACTGCTGCGGCAGTCACCGCAGATCGCGCAGCGCGGCGCCCTGCTCTCGCGTCTCGAGGCGACGCCGGGGGGAAGATCGACGCTGGCCGAACGGCTGGCGCGCAACCCGGCATGGCGCGTCAGCTACTTCTTCGATGCCGCGCTTCCCGCCGCGGGCGATCCGCTGGCGCGAAGCGAAGTCGCGCGGCGGCTGTCACTGGATCAAGGCGTGCGCAGTTGTCCGCTGATCGCGCCGATGATCGC
>CAJCHR010000132.1 GCA_903970225.1 Actinobacteria bacterium 21-64-8
TCGCACTGCGCGACCTGGCTGGCGAGGCCCGCGCCCGAGCAGCCGATCAGCACGCTGGAGACCGACAGGTTCGCCATCTTCTCCGCGCGCTCGATCGCATCGCGCACAGCATAAGTCGCAGCCGCCATGTCGGTGACGTAACCGCGGCGGATGCCCTGCGAGGCGCGATGGCCCGAGCCGAGCACGATCAACTCGCCGCTGTCCGAGACCCCGGCGATCATCGCCGAGATGCGGAACGAGCCGATGTTGACCGCGCTGAACACGCGCCCGATGCGAGGAGCCGGGGGCATTATGTATTCTCCTTGGCGGCGGCGCGTTTGGCGTCGGCGGCGGCTTTGGCATCGGCATCGCCCGAGCCTGGAACGCGAAAGTAGATGCGATCCGGCGCGCGCATGTCGAACACGGTCGCAGTGCCGCCGATCAGCTGCTTGGTGCTGTCGAGCCGGGCGAAGGTGACCAGAGCGTCGGCCGCGTCCTGGTCGCCTTCAGGCAATGCCAGTACCTGGCCCGTACGGAAGGTCAGGTTCCAGCGCCGGTTGCCGATCCACTCGGCCTCGCGCACCTGAGGCTTCAACGCGGGCGCGGTCATCATCAGCCGGTCGAGTTCAACCGCGCGCTGGCTCGAGCCGGGACCCGAGACGATCAGGTATTTCGCCACGCGATCGGGCGCGACGACATCGAGTTCGCGGCCCTCGTCGTCGATCAGCACGAAGCGTCCGCCCGGTTTGCGCAGCACAGCGTGCGGCGTGCGCTCGACGATGTCGATCACCAGCCCGTCGGGAAGCTGGCGCGAGACGCGCGCATCCTTGACCCAGGGCAGCGTCAGCAAGTCCTGCCGCAGCCCTTCGAGATCGACTTGAGTCATCGAGCGATGCTGTGCCGAGAGCGCCTTTTCATAGACCTTGAGATCGTTGAGGTTCTTCGTTCCGCGCACGTCGACCCGCTTGACCTCGAACCCGGCGTCCGCGGCGATCCGTGCGACTCGGTCGGCGGCGATTGCGGGCACGCCTGCGGCGAGCAGCGCCATCCACACCAGCACCGCGCCCACCGCCAGCGTCAGCGCGACCACCAGGCGGTATAGCTGCGCTTCACCCAGAGGCAGCCAGCCGATCGCGCGGTCGATCAGCGAACCGCCTGCCGCTTTCGCACTTCGTACCTTGCGCTCATTATCGGCCTGCGCCGCAGCCTTGCGCGCGCTTCCGGGCTTGCGGCGGACGGTGGTGGTCATGATGCGCCCTCCTTCAACTTGGCGTCGGCAAGGGCCTCGGCGACGATCGCCTCGACCAGATCGGCGTAGCTCATCCCGATGTGCCGTGCCTGCTCGGGCACCAGGCTCAGCGGAGTCATCCCGGGCTGCGTGTTCACCTCGAGCAGGAACAGCCCCTCGACGCCTTGTGTATCGTCCCAGCGAAAGTCCGAACGGCTGGTGCCCCTGCAGCCCAGCAATCTGTGGGAGCGCAGCGCGATGTCGAGGCACGCGGCGGTGATGGCGTCGGGGATTTCAGCCGGGCAGATATGCTCGGTCAGTCCTTCCGTGTACTTTGATGCAAAGTCGTAGAAGCCAGACTTGGGCTTCAATTCGGTCACCAGCAGAGCCCGATTCCCGATGACGGCCGTAGTCAGCTCACGCCCCCGGATATAGGGCTCGGCCAGCAGTTGGTCGAACTCCTGCCACGGCCCCGGAACCCCACGCCCGATGGGATTGCCGAAATTGCCCTCCCTGGTGACGATCGCGACGCCCACCGACGACCCCTCGTTGACCGGCTTGAGCACGTAAGGCCGGGGCAGCGGATCGCGCTCGTAGAGCTCTTCGCAGCGGACAATGCGGCCGCCGGGCATCGGAATGCCGTGCGGCACGAGCGCAAGCTTGGTCAGCTCCTTGTCGATCGCGATGACCGAGGTGGCGAGGCCGGAATGGGTGTAAGTCAGCCCCATCAGGTCCATCATCCCCTGCACCGTCCCGTCCTCGCCCGGCGTGCCGTGGAGCGCGTTGAAAACGACGTCGGGTTCAGCCTCGGCGAGCTTCAGCGCGACGTCGCGTCCCATGTCGATCCGGGTGACGCGGTGGCCGCGCGATTCGAGCGCCTTGGCGATGCCGTCTCCGCTGGTCAGCGAGACCTCACGCTCGGACGACCAGCCGCCCATCAGAACGACGATGTGGAGCGTGGGAAGGACGGTGCTCATCGCCGCCCCACCCGCTGAATTTCCCACTCCAGCTCGACACCCGACTGCTCGCGCACGCGGCGCCGCACCTCGTCGCCGAGCGCCTCGATCTCGGTGCTGGTCGCGGCGCCGGTGTTGATCAGGAAGTTGGTGTGCTTCTCGCTGACTTGCGCGCCGCCCAGCGTCAGCCCCCGGCACCCGGCCTTGTCGACCAGCTCCCAGGCCTTGTGGCCATCGGGGTTCTTGAAGGTCGAGCCACCGGTCTTGCTGCGCAGCGGCTGCGAGGCTTCGCGCGACGCCGCGATGCGGTCCATCTCCGCGTGGATCGCCGCCGGTTCGCCCGGCCGGCCGCGAAATCGCGCCGAAACCACGATTGCGCCGTCGGGAAGCTCGGAATGGCGATAGCTGTAGCGCAGTTCGGCCGCGGGCAGCGTCACCAGTTCGCCGTCGCGCAGCACCACGTCGCAATCGACGAGGATGTCCTTGACCTCACTGCCGTACGCCCCGCCGTTCATCCGCACGAACCCGCCGACCGTGCCCGGGATCGAGCGCAGGAATTCGAGCCCTGCGATGCCGTTGTCGCGCGCCGTGGAGGAGACGAGGATACCGCTCGCCCCGCCGCCGCAGTCGAGCGTGCCCGCATCGTCGCGGGTGACTTGCGCAAACGCCTTGCCCAGCCGCACCACCACGCCGGGCACGCCGCCGTCGCGGACGATCAGGTTCGAACCGAGCCCCAATGCCATCACCGGCACCCATGACGGCAAATCCCTGAGGAATTGGTTCAGCGCTTCGACGGACGCGGGTTCAAATAGAAGTTCGGCCAAACCCCCGGTCTTGAACCATGTAAGTGACGCGAGCGAAGCGTCTAGGGTCAGCTTGCCATGCGGCTCAGCGATCGTAAATGACCCAGCTTCGAGCTTAAATTCGAACGCACCAACGCTCACTTCGTGTGCTGCAGCCATCATCACAGCCCCCAAAACGTCAGCCAGCGCCATTGCATCTTGAACGCCTGTTCGGCGGCCTCGATGCTCTTGCGCTGCGCTTCGACGACCTGATGGCTCGCGCCGAACCACTGCTCGTAGGCTTCGAGCTGGCGCTGCTGCGCTTCGAGCCACTGGCGTTGCCACTCGGTGATGTCGCTGTTGCTCATGCCGCTTCCTTGCGGGCGCCGAGTGCACCCGCCAGGCCCGCTGCCCATTTGGTGATGTCGCCTGCACCCAGACACACTACCATGTCGCCGGGTTCGAGCGAGCCCGCGAGCGCGTCCGCAAGCTCCGCCGGCCCCGCGATCGCTTGCGCCGCGCGGTGGCCGCGCGCCTTGAGACCGGCGACGAGCGCGTCTGCATCGACACCCTCGATCGCCGCCTCGCCCGCGGCATAGACCGGCGCCACATAGACCACGTCGGCGTCGTTGAAGGCGGTCTGGAACTCGTCCATCAGATCGCGCAGGCGGGTGAAACGGTGCGGCTGGACCACCGCGATCACGCGGTTCTCCACGCCCTCGCGCGCGGCGGCGAGCACTGCGCGGATCTCGACCGGGTGGTGGCCGTAATCGTCGATGATCGTTGCGCCCAGAGCCTCGCCGACTTTGGTGAAGCGCCGCTTGACCCCGCCGAACTGCGCGAAGCCCGTGCGGACCAGCTCGTCGGCACAGCCCATCTCGACCGCGACCGCCACGGCCGCAAGCGCGTTCTGGACGTTGTGCCGGCCGGGCATCGGCAGCTCGACACCCTCGATCCGGCGGAACGTGCCGTCGCGCTGGCGGATCGCGACGTCGAAGCGGTTGCCGCCCGGGATCGGCGTGACCTTCTCGCCGCGCACGTCGGCCTGCGCCGAGAAGCCGTACGTGATCACGCGCCGATCGCGCACGCGCGAGATCACCGCCTGCACTTCGGGATGATCGACGCAGAGCACCGCGGCGCCGTAGAACGGCACGTTCTCGATGAACTCGACGAACGCCTCCTTGACGCCGTCGAAGCTGCCGTAGTGATCAAGGTGCTCGGGATCGATGTTGGTGACCACCGCGATCGTGCCGTCGAGCCTGAGGAAGCTGCCGTCGCTCTCGTCGGCCTCGACCACCATCCAGTCGCTCGCACCAAGGCGCGCGTTCGAGCCGTAGGAGTTGATGATGCCGCCGTTGATCACCGTCGGGTCGATCCCGCCCGCGTCGAGCAGGCAGGCGATCATCGAGGTGGTGGTGGTCTTGCCATGCGTGCCCGCCACCGCGACGGTGTTCTTGAGCCGCATCAGTTCGGCGAGCATCTCGGCGCGGCGTACCACCGGAATGCGCGCTTCGAGCGCGGCGGCGACTTCGGGATTGTCACGCTTGACCGCGGTCGAGGTGACCACGACCGCGCAATCGGCGACGTTTTCGGCGGCATGGCCGATCATCACCGCGATGCCGCGCTTGCGCAGGCCCTCGATTACATAGCCGTCGGCGATGTCCGAGCCCTGCACTGTGTAGCCGAGGTTGTGCATGACCTCGGCGAT